>DASUCX010000119.1:0-3451 GCA_036275855.1 Rhabdochlamydiaceae bacterium | reverse complement strand
CAAAGGGGGTTGTATTGGATTAATACTACCCCCTTTGTCGATAGTCGAATCCCCGGGGCTTTGACACAGCCCGGAGGGCAAAATCTTTTGAGTACGCTCCCCCTAATCCTCGATAGCGACCGCTTTTTCGAGGACGTCGCTTTTGCAGAAGAGGGGGATTTTGTGGATGATCGCCAGGGTAATGCAATCGCTGGGCCGGGCATCGATCTCTAAGATCACTTTTTCATCGCCCATCTGCTGCTGTGCAAAGAGCCGGGCATAATAGACGGTGTCTTCGACATCGCTGATCACCACCTGAAGGAGCTTGACATTGAGCCCTTTTAAGACCCGGTCCAGAAGATCATAGGTGTAAGGGCGGGTTCGATGACCTTGGGCTAAATGCAATTGGATATGATGGCCCACTTGCGGCTCGGTATAGATTGCAAATTTTTTCGTATCAGTCCCGAGAATAATCACCGTGTAGGCGCGGGACTGCATGATTTTGTTGAACGAGAGGGGAATGAGCATATTAATCCCCTACTTGTCTGACAACTTATTTTTTTACAAGATCTAAAAATTTGCCGAGCCTGCTCTCCAATGAAAGGAATTCGGTGGTTTCATACTGTTCAATGACGGCTCCGTTTTCCATGAAAAAAGCTCTGTCTAGGAGTTTTGCCGCAAAGGCCATGTCCTGGGTGGCGATCAACATTCCCTTTTTTAACTGACGCAAAAGAGTAATGAAGAGCGTTGTATTCTCTGGATCTAACGCAGATGTTGGCTCATCGAACAAAAGATAAGCAGGATCAAGCACCAATGCTCTGGCAATGGCCCCCCTTTGTTGCTCTCCGCCTGAAAGCTCATGCGGTTTACGATGAGCAAGCGGTCTCATGTCTAATGACTCGAGCACTTTTAAGGCTTTTGCCTGAGCCGATGGTTCTCCTTGGAGTCTGAGAGGCTGAGCGCAGTTGTCTAAGAGTGTCATGTGAGGAAAAAGCGCATACGATTGCGGAACAAATCCGAGCACACGGCACCGGTCTTTTGCGGGCAAGATGGAAAGAGGTTGATCTCGATAGAGGATCTCACCGGTGTAGTTTTTCTCCAGATGAGCGATGCAGCGGAGCAAAGTCGTTTTTCCCGATCCACTTTTGCCTAAAAGGAGCGTAATCTTGTTTTCCGGAATTTCTAAGGAGATGTTTCGGAGGATAGTTCCCATCGAGAGATTTTTAATTTTTAACATACTAGTACCCTGTTAACAAAGTTTTTGCCCATAGGATTGCGTCAAAACACCGGGGTTAGAATATCGTAAAGCTAGCTGTATTAACTTAATACAGCGCGCTTTACGATCTTCAAACCGCGGGAGTTTTCACGTCAATCCTATGGGCAAAAACTTTGTTAACAGGGTACTAGATCCTTTGTTCTAATTTTCGAGCAAGGCCATTTAAGAGGGCAGACATGCATAGATAAAACAGGGCGACGGTTAAATAGATGGGGACAGGTTCCATTTCTCTTGAGACGAGATTCATCCCCATGCGGGTCAGCTCTAGCATTCCAATCGAGGAGACGACAGCGGTACTCTTTAAAAGAGCATCGAGTTCGTTGTTAAGTGCTGGCAAGACATGTCTGAACATTTGTGGAAGGACGATATAGCGGAGGCTATTTTGCGTGTTATAGCCTAACGCTTCAGCCGCTTCCCACTGCGCTAGAGGGATAGTATTGAGTCCTCCACGGATAATCTGAGCGACATATCCCGCAGAACACATTCCTAGGGAAATCACCGAAGCCGAAAACGGCTCTAGGTTAAATCCCATCAAATCGGGAAGGACAAAATAGACGATCAGTAGCTGAACGTAAAAGGGGATGGCCCTGTAGACAAAAGCGATTCCTTCCACGATCATGGAGATCACGGGGATTTTCAGTCGCCCGCACGATAAAATCCCCATCATCGTTCCTAAGCTGAAGCTCAGCAAAGCTGAGCCCAGCAAGACTTGGAGCGTCATGAGAGTTCCTTTGAGGAGCAAAGGAGCGCAGCGGAAAAAAAGTTCAAGATAGGTATTCATCGGAGCTTCCATTTTTTCTCGAGCTCGGCGATTTTTCCTTCTTTCTGCAGTTCTTCTACGGCCTTTCTTACCTGAGCTGCCAATTCCGTATTGGTTTTGTTCATACAAATCCCATTGCCAAGCGATTGCGAGCTGGCAGGAAGGGGCAGATTCAAGACTTTGATTTCAGGATATTGTTCCTGGTAGCGAGCGACCAACGCATGATCGATCGTCGTTGCGACCGATTTGCTGAACTTGATTTCCATGATCGCATCGGTGACTTTGTCGACATATTTGATTTTGATCTTCGGAAATTGCTTCAAAATCCCTTCTTGATACGATCCGGCCTCCGCACAGATAGCCTTTTCCTTGGCCAGATCTGCGATGGAGTTAATGCCTTCGGGGATCTTGCTCCAAAAGAGAAATGGAGTTTCTGTGGTCTTGTCGCCTTGATAGTAGACCATTTCATAATTTTTTAAGCGGTGTTCCGTGATCGAGACAGCCCAGATGAGCGCATCGATTTTCTTTTGTTTCACAGCGAGCATGAGGCTCGGCATGCTGCCGAGGTCTTTGATCACGAGTTTCTTATTCAGCTTTTTAGCGAGTAGCTCCGCGACATCGATATCAAAGCCCTCGTAGTTTCCGTTGTTGTCGAGGCTGACATATGGCGCATAGCCGCTGGTGGTTCCGACGACAAAGTCATCGGCAATGAGTTTCAATGATAATAAACACAAAATAAATAGCTTTTTCATAATTTAATTTCCTTTTTTTTAATAAATAGAGTTGTTCAACCGACTTTATGAGTCGAGCTAAACGGCTAAAACAGAGTTTTAGCGTTGCAGGGATAGTAAAAGTTAATGATGATGGAAAGGCCGAGAGAGGTTAAAACGGAAACATGATCTGGTAGGATCCATAAATGCGCCTCCTCGCGTTGTGGGCATGATGGGCATCATCATAGCGAAAAAGGGTTATTTGTTCAACTCTAAGAGTGCAACATGTCGATGAAATCGACCTGAATATATCGGGGGCTAAATATTTTTTTACCTCCTTTTAAACGGCATTCTCATTATAATGGCCCGAATGGCAATAGCAATTGGAACGACAAATCAAGCAAAAATTCAAGCGTTAGAAGAAATTCTTCAAGACTATTCTTTCTTTGATACAAAGAAAGTCATTGCTGTTTCTGCCGATTCGGGGGTCTCAAATCAACCGCTCTCCCTCCAGGAGACGATTCAAGGGGCAAAAAACAGGGCAGAAAAAGCGGCTTTCTCGTGTGATGCAACATATGGTTTTGGCATCGAAAGCGGCCTGATGGAAGCGCCGGGGACAAAAACCGGCTTTTTGCACGTCTCTGTCTGCGCAATTTTTGATGGGAAAAGCCACTACGTTGGTCTCTCCACTGGCTTCGAAGTTCCTCCTGCCATTCTTTCTCTTGT
>DASUCX010000118.1:0-25825 GCA_036275855.1 Rhabdochlamydiaceae bacterium | reverse complement strand
CGTCGGTTTTTCGACCACGCATCAGGGTTATGTCCTGGGTCAAACGGTTTTTCTTTTCCGAAGGAGATCGTATGGAGCTGGTCGGGATTGACGCCTTCTTTCACGAGCAGTGAACGGACAAAATTTGCTCGCTTCGTTCCTAGGGAAAGATTGTAAGCTTCAGGACCACGCTCGTCGCAGTATCCTTCGACGATCACGTTGATATGAGGATGCGATTTCATATAAAAGGCGATGCGGTGGATGGAATCGAGATATTCTTTGCCTTTTACGGTGTGTTCATCGGTGTTGAAGAAGACAGGAGTGAAAATAGAGGCAAGAGGGCCGACGGGATCGCCAAATTCATCGACGGTGGGCATGCCGGCTTCGCCGAGATCTTTCTTAGGCTGTGGGACAGATCTGTCTGCAAATTGCGTTTTTAGATCGTCTTCGTTGAGCGGGATAAATTCTTCATCCACAGGTCCGGCAAGTCCATCGCCTTTTTTGGAATTTGCATCCCAAAGTGAAGACGAGTTTTGCTCGTTATATTTATAACCAGCGCCTGTTTGGTTATCATCCCAAATGTTGCCAGATCTTTTTTGACATCCCGTGGCTAGAAGTGCGCAAAAGCTCAAGAAGCACACTTTTAAGACCTTCGATTTTTTCATATCAATTTCCTTGTTAAATTAACGTGTTCCCCATGCCGGGTAATGTTTTATGCCTGCACCCTGAGAGATTTTTACCACGTCAGGCTGGTTTAAATTCACAATATAGAGTTCTGATATATGTCCATCCGTCGAGTTAAAGACGAGATGTTTACTGTCAGGAGCCCAGGAGGGGTTTTCTTTATTTCCTGTCCCATCTGTCAGCTGCCATTCTTCTTTGCGCTCGAAATCGTAAATCCAAATCTGCCTTGTTCCCTTTGTTTTAGCACTGTAGGCTAATTTCTTTCCATCCGGAGACCAGGCAGGACATGAATTTTCGTTGTTTTGTTTCGAAATCAGAACGGGAGTTGGCCGTTTCGATGTAAAAGCGGCAGGGATGATGTAAATCCTTGGCGCCCCGTCTTTATCGGAGACAAACGCAAGCTTTGAGCCGTCGGGGCTAAAGGTCGGAGACGCTTGGGTCGAACGGGGATAAGAAAAAAGTTGAACGGGTTTGCCGGCTTCGTTCCGTTCGGGATGGAACTGTTGTAAAAAGAGATCTGTTCTACCGTCGGCTTTTCCCGCAGCGTCGCAAATAAAGGCAACTTTGTCTCGTTGGGGTGAGATGGCCGGTAGCAGTTGATTGCCGCGCAGATCGATCAGCCGTTTGCCTACGCCTTCATTAAAAGAGGCGATAAAAACCTTGGGCTGCCCCATTTTATAAGAGACATAAAGAAACTTGTCATTGGCATATTTTGAACTAGCGGGAATAAAAACAGGCGTGATGGAATAGCTCCCCTCCCGCGTGATCTGTTTGGGATTGGCGCCGTCCCAATCACAAGACCAAATTTCAGAGACCCATTTATCGTTGCTCCGTTGTTTAGCGGCATACAGAATGCGTGTGCTTGCAACGCCAGGTTGCCCGTAGAGTGTTTTGTAGATGGCATCTGCTAAACGGTGGATTTGGATCCTGTCTCTTCCAAGAACTCCGGAGAGCGTCAACGCAGGAAATTGTTTGAGCGAGCCGGTTTGGGGAGAAAAGATTGAAAAAGAAAGCGATTTATTTTGGACCTCACCTTTAAGGACATGGGTTGCTCCCCAACTCTTCCACATTGCAGCGTTGAACCGCTCAGTAGAGGTAGTTTGAGATAAAGTTTGTTCGCGAATATGATGGATTGGCAGAACTTTTGTCGACCCGTTATGATTAAAGTCAAAATTGAGGACCGATTCTAGCTGAGCGAGATAATCGAACCCAAGTGAACTATCCGAGCTGAGTTTTCCAATGTATACAGGATCTAAGGGGCTTGTGGTGCTCAAATAAATGCGGATTTCTTCTTGTGAGGCTGCAGTCGCAGCGCCGATGAGTAAAAGAGATATAACCAAGATTTTAAATTTCATTACAAAAGGTCAAAGTAAAAGTTTTTTCTTTATCTAATATCAACGGAAATCTCAAGAGCGGCAGATGTTTTTCAAGATAAGCTTTATTTTTGCGACTCTCAGCTTGTAAAACACTTAAGCGTGCTACGGTTCCGTCTTTTTTTATCGTCATTTGGATTTTAACCTCGCCAAATTCAGGAAGATTCAAGGAAGTATGAAGAAAAGAGGCTAATGTCTCTTCTTCATTTCCTTCATCGTCTCCGCCAAAATCCGGAAAAGGAATTTGCAAAGCCGACGATCCCTTTACTTTAGGGACGTCCAATTTTGGCTGCGGATTAGAGTATACTTTGTTATCAATTTTTGCGAGAGCTTCATCGATTTCTTTCCAAACTTTATCCGGAGTTTTAGATTTTTTTTTAGGTTTGCCTTTCTCGACCATGGCTGGTTTTTGTTGGATCGGGTTAGATTTTGCAGGAGATGGTTTTGCAGCGGCTGTGGTTTTTTTGGAGGGAGCAGCCTCTTTTTGGGGAGCTTCTTTTTTTATTATTTTAGGTTTTGGTGCAGCGGCCGTTGTTGTTGATCCTTCATCTTTATGCGTGCGGGGTGCAGCTGCAGTCGAGGTTCTAGTTTTAGGCTGAATGGTGCGTACTGCGATATGTTTTTTCGGGGAGATCGTTTTTTTGACAGGCGAGAAACAGAGTAATAAGATGGCGAGGACATGAACAGAAGCGACAAACAGAGCGATTTTTTTTTGCATTGAGTCAATACCATCAACTGGGTTTCAAAATGACATCAACTTGTTCGAAACCTGCCATTTCAACGGCATTTTTTACATTTTGATAGGTTCCAAAGCAGGCGCGTTTGTCTTGAAAAAGCTGCGGGATGCGATGGCTTCCCTGCTTGCGAGCTTGTTTTAATAGATCAGTCAGTTGCTCTGCTGTCACGCATTTTCCATGGAACCAGATCGTATTATCGGGACGGACATGGATCGAAAGAGAACTATTTTCAGAATTGGCCGACTGTTTATTTGGAGTTGCGGCTGCACTGGCTAGCTCCACGCGATCGAGCTCTAACATCGGGGCAATCAAGATAAAGATAATGAGGACCACAAAGACGACGTCGATCAGTGGCGTCAAGTTAATGGTTGCCTCTTCGTGTTCTGCAGGCAGGGTCCGTTTTCTTCTCATTATGTAAGAGATCTATTCAACTTTTCGGTATTGAAGTTCAATATTTGAAAGCAGCAGGGTCAAAAAATCATCCATGTCGGATGCATAGTTGCGGATGGCGTTTTTTAGATAGTTGTAGGAGATCAAGGCCGGGATGGCAATGATTAATCCCATCACGGTCGTAGCAAGAGCAGTTGAGAGGCCGCCCAAAATAGAATTGTTTGTACTGATGGCCCCGCCGTCTTGCAACCCTGAGAACGTCATCAAAATTCCCCAGACGGTTCCAAGCAGTCCCATGAAAGGAGCCAGCGTGACAATGGTGGATAAAACGTATAAATTTTTTTCCAAATTTTTATTCTGAGCTGAGATCGTTGCAAGAACATGGGATTCTAAAAGCTCTAAATCCGTCGGACTCAAATATACAGGCGTTTTTGCTCCGACATTTTGAGAAATGAAATAGTGGTTTTTGTTAAGCACTTCGATGGTTTTTTGTTTCACGGAGCTATAGATGTTAGCAAAAGGATGGGGGATCATTGAAGAGCGAGCTTTGGGAAGCTGAGCTAAGTCCAAGGTGAGCACAGGATTTTTACATTCCGTGACAGCTTTTTGGAAGGAGGTTGAGAGTTGATGAACTTGGCGTATGATCCATGTTTTATAAAGGAGAACAAGCCAGCAGATCATTGAGATCGCAATTAATCCCAGGATGATGAGTTTTCCAAAGAAATCCGATTGCGTGTAGGAGATGACAAATGCATTGAGCGAACCTAAGAGTGGAGCCATAATAAACCTCGTAGAGGGGATAACGTTATTGTATCTAAGGAGTGTCTTCAGAACAAGTCTTGAAAATTCAACTCAACTTCAGAAGAAAGATTGGAGCCTTTAGGGGTCGGTTTGAAAATATGAACCCAGGCCCTAAGGCTTGGGTTCATGGAACTGTGATATTTACGCTACTGCTTTCATTGCCTTGCACATTTAAAGTGGTCACAGAATAGAGTGTCTTAACTCCTTTCTTCCTGTCGTGATCCTTATAACGCAAGGTAAGCGGTGATAAAGTCGCAATTTTTTTACCATCGCGATAGATGTTATAGCCTGTGACTTCCGTCCCGGAGAGAGCGGGCGTCTGCCATTTCAAATCATTGAACCACTCGTATCTTACGCCACTGTTGTTTTTCTTTTGGCGGCCCGTAAGGTTGCTTGGCGGCAAAAGCGGCGCGAAGGAGAAGATTACCCCGAAGCCGCTCGCACCTCCCCCCACTGCCGTCCCGTAAAAGATTCCGCCATTTAAGGTCAGCGCGGCTGAAGGAAAAGAGCCGTGAGTGCCATCAAAATCATAGAGGTCTATGTAGGTAGAGCTCGAAGGGTCGAAGGAGAAAATCACCCCGTTGCCGCTCGCACCTCCGAACTGTGCCGTTCCATAGAAGACCCCGCCATTTAAGATCAGAATGTCGAAAGGAATAGCACCGTGGGTACCGTCGAAATTGTGGACGACTGCGTAGGTAGAGCTCGAAGGGTCGAAGGAGAAGATCACCCCGTCATTGCTCGTACCTCCCGAGATTGTCGTCCCGTAGAAGACTCCGCCACTTAAGGTCAGCGCGGCTGCAGGTTTAGAGCCGTGGGTACCGTCGAAATTGTGGACGACCGCGTAGGTAGAGCTCGAAGGGTCGAAGGAGAAGATCACCCCGAGGTTGCTCATACCTCCATTCACTGTCGTCCCATAGAAAACCCCGCCATTTAAGGTCAGCGCGGCGGTAGGGTTAGCACCATGGATGCCATCGAGATCGTGGAGGTCCGTGTAGGTAGATGTCGAAGGGTCGAAGGAGAAGATCACCCCGTCGCCGCTCGCACCTCCGAACTGTGTCGTCCCGTAGAAGACCTCGCCACTTAAGATCAGCGCGTCGGAAGGTTTAGAACCGTGGGTACCGTCGAAATTATGGACGACCGTGTAGGTAGAGGTCGAAGGGTCAAAGGAGAAGATTACCCCGTTGCCGCTCGCACCTCCATTCAATGCCGTCCCATAGAAGATCCCGCCACTTAAGGTCAGCGCGGCTTCAGGATCAGAACCGGGATAAGCACCGGCGTTGCCAGTGAAATTGACCAGGTCCGTGTAGGTAGAGGTCGAAGGGTCGAAGGAGAAAATCACCCCGTTGTTGCTCGTACCTCCCGTCGATGCCGTCCCATAGAAGACCCCGCCATTTAAGGTCAGCGCGGTTGCAGGCTCGCTGCCGTTGGTGCCGGCGAAATCGAAGAGGTCTGTGTAGATCCCGCCGTTCGACGCATGGCCAGTGTTCAGACCTAAGCAGCAAAATAGCGATAATAAAACCATCACAACCCTATGTACAAGCCTCATGATTTCACTCCTCAAATTATTGAGTACGAGTACAAGACTATAACTCTTTCGTTTCCAATATAATCAAGAAAAAAATATGAATATGTTTGCATAGCGGAGTAACTTGGTCGGAAAAGAACAGAAAGATTATATTTCATCTCAGGCCTATAAATTGATGGCAAAAAAAATGTCAAAAAGATTTTCTCAATGATATTGATCGATTCGCATGCGCATCTCACAGTTCCATCAGTTGTCGATCATGTCGAAGAGATCTTGGAACGAGCGCAGCAAAAAAATATTAAGGGGATTGTCAACATCTGCATCGATCTTTCCAGTCTTGAAAAAGGAATCCATTTAAACGAGCGGCATCATTGGATTTTCAATGCAGCTGCAACGACGCCCCATGATGTTGAAAAAGAAGGCGAGCTTTTTTTCAAAGCAGTGGAAAAAAAAGCGCATGAAGGCAAACTCGTTGCTATTGGTGAAACGGGTCTTGACTATCATTATCAACACTCGCCGATCTTGAGTCAGAAAGCCTATCTTATCAGATACTTTGCCCTGGCAGTAGCTGTCAAGCTTCCAATTATTTTTCATTGCCGCGACGCGTTTAAGGATCTATTCGAACTATCGGATCACCATTATCAAGACCGGCCGGCTGTTTTACATTGTTTCACTGGAACATTAGGAGAAGCAAAAGCATGTCTTGAAAGAGGCTGGATGATTTCGATGAGCGGGATTATCACCTTTAAAAAATCAACGCTGCTTAAAGAAGTGGCAGCATATGTTCCATTAGATCGGCTTTTTATTGAGACGGACACACCTTATTTAACTCCTGAATCTAAGCGAGGCAAGAGCAATGAGCCGAGTTATATTGATGAGACGGCAAAAGTTTTAGCCGAGGTTAAAGGGGTTTCTATTGAAGAAGTGGCAGAAGCGACCGCGAGAAACGCTTCCCAATTTTTTTCTTTTCCAAAACGTATCTTGAGTGTTTAATAGCAGGATATGACTTCTCAAGTTATTCCTAGAGAATTTGTTTGGAGGCGACTCCATTCGTTGATGGGCCTTTGGCTTGTCTTATTCTTAATCGAACATTTGCTGGTCAATTCGCAAGCTGCGCTTTTACTTGGCGACAATGCTCGTGGCTTTGTCGATGGTGTGAATGCCATTCATAATCTTCCCTATCTTCCTGTCATTGAAATCTTTTTGCTCGGTTTTCCGATAACTATCCATGGTGTTATAGGACTTAAATATTTATTCACAGCTAAGTTTATTGATGGAAGGTCGAATGGGACCGCGCCTGTGCTGAAGTATGGACGCAATCGCGCTTTTACTTGGCAGAGGCTGAGCTCATGGGTCTTATTAGTGGGACTCATTCTGCATGTAGTTAAATTTCGTTTCATCGATTATCCAGATTCGATTAATCAAGGCGAGAACTCTTACTATTTTATTCCTGTGACTGTCGATAAAGGACTTTATACAGTTGCAGCTCGGCTTGGCGTTACACTTTATAGCCGTGACCAGGTTACTGCGGAAAGAAAAGATTTTGAAGACCGGCATGAAGAGCAAACATTAGTGGATGCTTCTAAAACATTTGAAGACAGCAATGTCTATGACCATCAGCAACAAGTGATCTTGACATCAGCCCAATCTTATGAGCAAAAACTGCAGTGGCTGCAAGTTTTAGAAAAGCAAAAAGTCAATGACACCCAAGTTGTTGCAGTGGCCAAAGATTTTGGAACAGCGTCACTTTTAGCTGTCCGCGATACTTTTAAAGATCCTCTCTATGTCGGGCTATATACGATTTTTGTGCTAGCTGCCTGCTTCCATGGATTTAACGGTCTTTGGACTTTTTGCATCACGTGGGGAGTTGTTCTTAAAGTCGCGGCACAGCAAAGAATTCTCCGCTGGGCATGGGCGCTGATGATCCTCATTGCATTTTTAGGTCTTGCTGCTATCTGGGGCACTTACTGGCTGAACTTGAAGGCATAACAGATGAAAAATACAAAGGAAGTTATTGTCGTTGGTGGGGGCTTAGCAGGTCTTGCTGCAGCGATGAAGCTTGCTGAAAATGGTTGCCGAATCAAGATCGTCTCTGTCACCAAAGTCAAACGGTCCCATTCGGTGTGCGCTCAAGGCGGCATCAATGCTGCGATCAATCTCAAAGGAGAAGACGACTCCCCTTATATCCACGCCTACGATACGATCAAAGGTGGAGACTTCCTCGGAGATCAGCCTCCTATTCTAGAAATGTGCCTTGCTGCTCCCGGAATTATCCAACTAATGGACCGGTTGGGCTGCCCTTTTAACCGGACTCCGGAAGGTACCTTGGATTTTCGCCGTTTTGGAGGTACTCTGTATAATCGGACAGCATTCTGCGGGGCTTCTACGGGCCAACAGCTGCTTTATGCCTTAGATGAGCAGGTCAGGCGCTATGAAGTCTCTGGCCAAGTCGAAAAGTTTGAGAATCATGAATTTATGCGTCTTGTCATGGACGAAAACGGAGCAGCCCGCGGCATTGTCTACATAGACCTGATCAACATGAAGCTCGATGTTATGAAGGCCGATGCTGTCATTTTTGGCACCGGCGGGCCAGGCCTAATCTTTAAAAAGTCGACCAATTCCACGTTTTGCACAGGGGCTTCTAACGGCCGCTTATTCATGCAAGGGATGGAATACGCAAATGGCGAATTCATACAAATCCATCCAACGGCAATTCCCGGTGAAGACAAGCTCCGCTTAATGTCAGAATCTCTTCGTGGCGAAGGCGGAAGAATCTGGGTTTACGGCGATGCGTCTAAAAAAATCACCAACTCGGAAGGAAAGTCAATCCCCTGTGGTAAAACCGGCGAGCCATGGTACTTCTTAGAAGAGCTCTATCCGGGCTATGGAAATCTTGTCGCTCGTGATGTCGCCGCTCGAGAAATCTTACGCGTCTGCGAACTCGGCCTTGGCATCGATGGAAAGCCGCAAGTCTATTTGGACATGACGCATCTTCCTGCAAAAACGCTCCATAAGGTTGAATCGGTTCTAGATATCTATCGTAAATTTACCGGGGAAGATCCAAGCAAAGTTCCCATGCGAATTTATCCAGCTGTCCATTATTCGATGGGCGGGGCTTGGGTCGATTGGCCAGCTAGTGATGATCCTGACCGGATGAGCCGCTTCCGTCAGATGACCAATATCCCAGGCTGCTTCAATGTCGGAGAATCCGAGTTCCAATACCATGGGGCTAATCGGCTGGGGGCGAATTCGTTAGTTTCTTGTATTTTTGGAGGATTGGTCGCCGGCATCGAAGTCCCACGCTATTTAGAAACATTGACAACAAGCGCTTCGGCTTTACCCTTTAAGATTTTCTCAGAGTCCATGGCCCAGGAAGAGTCCTTTAAGCATGACCTTCTGACCCGTGATGGCCCTGAAAATGTGCATAAACTTCATGATGAGATGGCCGATTGGATGGTTCGGAATGTCACGGTGAAAAGAAACAACGTCGATCTTCAAAAAACAATCGATAAACTGAAAGAAATTCGAGAGCGATATGACCATATTTCTCTAGATGACAAGGGTCATTTGATGAACCAAACGTATGCATTTGCGAATCAATTCAGAGCCATGCTAGAACTTGCTTTAGCGATGACAAAAAGCGCCTTGGTCCGAAATGAGTCCCGCGGCGCCCATTTCAAACCTGAATATCCGAAACGGGACGACAAAAATTGGCTAAAAACGACGATCGCTACCTACAGGAAGGATGAACCGGAGATCACCTTTAAAAAGGTCAATATCTCCTACTTAGAGCCGTTTGAAAGAGATTATGTGAGTGCAAAAAAAATTAAACCGACCCTTAAAAACATCCCCAATAATATACAGCTGCCACTATGACTGAAAAATTCGTCTTAAAAATCTACCGTGGCACTCCTGGGAAGCAATATTGGGAAGAGTTTGAACTCGAAGTAAAGCCGTTTTACAATATCATTTCCGCTTTGATGGATGTCCAAAAATCTCCTGTGAACCGCAAAGGCCAAAAAGTTGAGCCGATTGCATGGGAACAAGGATGTTTGGAAGAAGTCTGCGGCTCATGTTCCATGCTTATCAACGGAAAACCCCGTCAAGCTTGCACTGCCTTGATTCAAAATCTGATCGATGAATCGAAAAGCCGTACAGTGACGATTGCCCCAATGACAAAATTTCCTCTTGTCCGGGATCTGGTGATTGATCGCGACTCGATGTTTGAGCATCTCAAACGGATCCGCGGCTGGGTCGAAGTCGATGGCTCTTTTGAGCGCGGCTTTGGACCTAAACAAGATCCCAAAATTCAAGAAGCTCGTTATGTCCTTTCAACCTGCATGACCTGCGGCTGTTGCGTTGAAGCGTGTCCCCAAGTCAACAAGAACTCCAAGTTTATGGGGCCTGCGGCCATCTCGCAAGTCCGGCTTTTTAATTCCCATCCCACAGGCAAGATGCAAGCACCTGAAAGGCTCCGCGTCCTCATGAACGAGGGTGGAATTAGCGATTGCGGCAATGCCCAAAACTGTGCCAAAGTATGTCCGAAAAATATTCCACTCACCGAATCGATCGCGGTGATGGGACGCGAAGTCTCTAAGCAAGCGCTTCACGATCTCATCAGTCTGCCTGATGCCTATTTAGACAATTGAACTTCTTGTGCTCCCCATTGATCAGCTAAATGGTTTTTCAATTTTGCAACCCACTCAGTGCGGTCTTCAAGATGATCGGATAATCGGCAGATAAAATCTTCGTGTGAGCGTCCTTCGCGGTATTTCGGAGTTTTTGCCGGGTGTTTTAAAAGAGCCATTCGATGGGAATCATAGTCCCACAAAAAAGAAGTGTGGATCAGCCACCGGTCTTTCTTGATATAAAGGGCATTTCCGCCGCATTTTTTTTCACCAATGACAAAATCGTTTTCTCTAAGTTTCAGTCCTTTCGTGGCAGGAGCAAGCACCGATTCTGCCCAGCGTAAAATGGGCTCAGGATAGGCAGGAAAATCGTGATCGGCTTTATTCCGGATGAAAGTAACGAAGACGGTATTTTCATCGACAATGACCGTGCCGCCTCCACTAAAGCGTCTCAAAAGCGGGATAGAATTGGGTAGCTGGTCGAGATGGACCAAAGCGTCGGCTTTTCCAGAGATCCCCATTACAATTGCAGGAGAGGAGCCGGTATTGATCAGGCAAAAATTACGAATATCTTCTCTGAGCAGATGCTCCTCTAAGCGGAGCTGATCGGCAATGGACGTGTTGTTCAGGTGAATGAGGTTCATGACAACACAATTTTGTTGCCGGTTTTTTTGGCTTCGTCGGCTGCCCGTTTGACGCCTTCTAAAAGCCGGCCAAACACTTCATCGGCTGATCCCGGGGCTGATTTATCTAAACTGATCAAACCGATGGAGACTGAAAGAGGAATGCTGAAAGAAGTGCGTAGGACTTCCATCCGAACGGTTTCTGCGATGATTTCGGCAGCACGATTTGAGGTGCGTGGCAGCAGGAGCATAAATTTTCCGGGGCCTTGGGGAATCAAAATGTCGTTTTTACGAAGGTTTTGATGAAGAATTTTTTCGAGATGGTCTTGGGCTTTGGAACTTTTTGCCGCAGGAATTTTTTTAAACTCATCGAGTTCGATCATAAGTAAACTGATGTTTGTCGAACTCTTGCGGGCTTTAGCAATTTCCTTGATCGCTTGGTCACTTAAGAATTCCCGTGTCGTCAAGGGTAACGATGATCGCATCTTGGGAGTACTGCGCTGAGCAATTTGGGAAATTTTTTTAGGGCGGTCTTGGCTTTTTAAAGCAACGGCGATCCGTTGATTGACCTCATCTTTATCAAGAGGGAGATTGATAAAATCAGTAATGCCGGAGTTAAGGGCGATTTTGGCAAAACTTTTTTTAATGTTGCTTGTGATAAGTAGGATCGGAGTATCGGGAGAAACAGTATCGCGCAGCTGACGTGCTGTCTCGGTATTGTGGCCTTGTTTAAGGCGTGCATCGAGAATAATCAGATCAACACGGCTATGTTTTAAAAGCTCAAGCGCTTGTTTGACATCGACTCTTTCAACCACATGGAACGAATCTTTTAAGATTCTTTTCAATGTTGAAAGTTTGTGAGGATCTTCACTGACAATCAGAACAACCGGTGGACTCATCTTTCTCACTATAGAGGGTATTGATCAATAAAATTTTTATCGATTTTTTGGGCTTTTTGAGCAAATTTTTATTCCTTTTGTTTGGGGTTATATCAACTTGCGTATATTACCCCAAACAAAAGAATCAAAAATGTGCCAAAAATCCTCAAAAAAGCGATCAAACTTTTATTGATCAACACCCTCGTAGAGATTTTTATTGCGCAGCGCAACCATCAGAACGTGGATATCTGCTGGTGTGATGCCGCCAAGGCGCATGGCTTGACCGACATTCCGGGGTTTGATCTTGTGGAGTTTTTCTCGTGCTTCGCGGCTTAAGGCTGTAATGGTTAAAAAGTCGAGGTTAGCGGGAATTTCCATTTTCTCAACACCCTCTAACTTGGCGACTTCTTGATGTTGCCGATCGATGTAGCCGGCGTATTTAATCTGGATCTCGACTTGGAAATTGATCTCCTTTCCATAGTCTTGGATACTGTAATCGGAAAGCAATTGATCGTAGGTGATTTCAGGCCGGCAAAGTAGTTGGGCCAGCGAATAGCTTTTGTGTTCAAAGGAAATAAATTTTTTGTTCAAAGCCTCAATTTGATCGGCAATCCGTTTTTCTTTTTGCCGCAGCTTCTCGTACTTTTCTTGATCGATCATGCCAAGCTCGTAACCATATTTTCGGAGGCGCAGATCGGCATTATCTTGACGTAGAAGAAGGCGGTGTTCAGCGCGGCTGGTAAACATCCGGTAGGGTTCATCGAGCTCTTTGGTGATCAGCTCGTCGATCATCACACCGATATAGGCATCGGATCTTTTTAAAAAGAAGGGAGGTTTGTTTTGGACTTTCAGCGCGGCATTAATTCCTGCAATTAATCCTTGGCCTGCGGCTTCTTCATAGCCAGTCGTGCCATTGATTTGACCCGAGATGAAAAGGGCTTCGAGTTCTTTTGTTTCTAATGTTGGATGAAGTTGTCCGCTGGTCATGTAATCATATTCGATAGCATACGCTGGCCGCATGATTTCTGCCTTTTGCAGGCCAGGGATTGTCTGGATCATTTTTAATTGAACATCGAATGGGAGTGAAGTCGAGATGCCATTGATATAGAGCTCGTCGGTTTGGAGTCCTTCGGGTTCAATGAAAATTTGGTGTCTCTCTTTGTCGGCAAAGCGGACAAATTTATCTTCAATAGAGGGGCAGTAGCGCGGCCCGCGGCTTTGGATTTTTCCTGAGTACATGGGAGAAAGGTGGAGATGGTCTAAGACAACTTTTTTGGTCCCTTCCGAGGTGTACGTGATATAACAAGGAACTTGAGGAAGGCCTGGGCCCTCAGGTTCATCAAAAGAAAATCGAATACCAGATTCTCCCCATTGCGCCTCCATTTGCGAGATATCGATACTGCGTCGGTTGATGCGGGGAGGCGTTCCGGTTTTCAGCCGGCCGAGTTTAAATCCAAGCTGCTCGAGATTGGCAGAAAGTCCTACGGAAGGTTTATCTCCTGCCCTTCCTCCGGCAAAGGTTGTCGATCCGATATGGATCATCCCGCGCATAAATGTCCCGGAAGAGAGGATCACTGTTTTGGCAGAATAGGCAATTCCTTCTAACGTTCCGACGCCCACGACTTTTTGATTCCTGACAATGAGGTTTTCAATCGTGCCTTGCTTGACGAAGAGATGGGGTGTCTCTTCCAGTTTTTTTTTCATTGTGGTTTGGTAGGCAAGCTTGTCGCTTTGAACGCGGGGAGACCAAACAGCGGGACCTTTTGAGCTGTTGAGCATGCGGTATTGGATGGCAGTCGCATCGGCGATTTTTCCCATGATGCCGCCGAGCGCGTCGATCTCGCGGACGATATGGCCTTTGGCAGTTCCTCCAATGGCAGGGTTGCAGCTCATTTTGCCGATGGTATCGAGTGTCATCGTCAGAAGGAGTGTTTTGGCTCCCATGCGGGCAGCTGCATGCGCGGCTTCACAGCCGGCATGGCCTGCACCAACAACAATGACATCGAATTCTTCCGGAAAAGTCCACATAGGTGGATGATTATACAAGAATCAATGAATGAAAGAACCTATCTATTTCATAGGTTCAAAAGATTAGGTCTTATGGCGATCGCGGCGACGACGTTTTTTACGCTTATGTTTCGCCATTTTATATTTTCTTTTTTTCTTAACAGATGACATATTTTCCTATGGTTCTAAAAAATTAAGTTGCAGCTTCTCGGCTTTCTTCCGTCGTTTCTGAGTCAGTTTCTTTGATGTTGATCGTTTCATGGTGTGCAACAAGGGACTGGAACTGTTTGCCTAAATAGTAGGCGGCAACCATCCACGCAGCGATGATTGCCAGCAAAATCAGGCCAACGTAAGGGAGTGTCGCTGAGACGGTGCCAAAGAACATTAAAAGAGCTTGGTAGATTAAGGCGCCGCCTGATTTGCCAAGACGGGAACCGACGCCATCAATGGCTGCTTTCCCTTTCAGTTTGGATTCGCGGCTGAGCGGGATGAAGGCAAGCTCTTTGGTCGCATCGAAAATCGTATATTTAGAAGCTCTGGAAATGCATTGCTGCACTGAACCAAAGAGAACGCCAAGAACGAGAGGCGTGCTTCCGAGTGAGGCAGCTAACGCGATGCCAAAGGGGGAATCTTTCATGAAAAGAAAAGAGAAGAATCCAATACCCGTAATCAGAAGAAGAGAGGGAGCGATCATTGCATTCAGGGTCCAAGAGAACCTGCGGATCAAGAAGCTGGAAGCAATCGCAATCATCGTTGCTGTGATGCCAACCCACATCGTCACTTTCCCGTAGTAGCCGTTGAAGTCATTCGGTTGGGGGAAGATAAGGAGAAGCTGGTCCTTCCAGGTGACTTCCGTCAAGTTAATGCAGATGTTGTAAGTGAGCACGATCGTTGCAATGCACAGTAAATATTTGGAACTAGCCAAGTATTTAAAGTTTTTACGCAGACTCATTTTTTCGTTCGATTTTTCAGGCTCTTGCGTCAACTGCTGTTGATAGGTGGGGTTCTTCAAAATATTTTTATGAAACCATCGGAAAATCCCGACAACGAAGACTCCGCAAAGGACCACGATGCTGCTGATGACTAAAAGAGAATATTGCCACGGGTCATTACCATTGGCCGCCATCCAGTTTCCTGCCATATTTGAAATGATTGTTGCAGCGCCGCCAGCGCAAATGGCGGAAAGGTTTCCTCCGATCAGGATGAGGACATAGAACCGCTTGGCTGTTTTAACAGTGAGAATTTCATTGGCAAATCCCCAGAAGAGGACGGTCATGATGGTTGTGCTCCAAAGCTCGGCCATCACGTAAAAGACTGTGTAGGTCCAGTTCCGAATCAATGCAACAAATCCTTTTAATCCGAGCGGAAAGAGACTTTCAAGGTGATCGGCAAATGCGTGAGGGTGAAGTGCATCGCGGAAAGGGAAAATAATAAAAGAGAAAGCCATGAAAAATCCCAAGAAGAGGGTCATCATGATATAGAAGACTTTCTCCGTCGAATACCGGTTCGCTAAACGAGTAAACAGAATGGTCATGAGGAGTGCCATCGGTAAGACGACCCAAACCTTCATATACGGAATAATTTCTGCTCCTGAAGAAGGAGCGGTAATGACCAGCGAGTCTTTTGTTGTTCTTAAAAGATTATAATTAAAGCAAATGAAGAAGAAGATCAGGATCAGGGGTAGAAATAGCTTTAACTCATTTTTACGGACAGGGAAGAACCAGGAACGGAAACGGCCGAATTCCTGGGAACTGTTAGCTGTCATCGGAAATAATCCTACCCTCGATTACTGCTGGGATAGCGAAAATTATAACAGGTTTCCCATATTTGACAAGGAAGAAGAGGTCAAACTTTAAAAATAAGTTTATTATTTAATTGGGGGAAAAAGCTGAAAACGCGGCATCATTATTAGGATTATTTGAATTACGGATTGGGGCGTAATTGGCAAATTGCGCAACTTCCTTGCGGAAGGCCAAATTCACGCTGCCGATCCCGCCATGCCGGTTTTTTGCCACGATCAATTCCGCAGTTCCCGGCTTATCGTAAGGGTCGTAATATTCCCGTCTTAAGAGGAACATCACGAGATCAGAGTCCTGCTCGAGGCTATTATGAACAATAATGTCATTGGCAACAAAATTGTGCACATTTTCGACAGTCGCGTCGTAGACATCCTCTATCCCCAGCTCTGTGATCGAAAGAATTTCATCCCAATAAACATCCGACAAGTCTCTAGGTAGTGCAATCTTATCGCCAGGCGCAAGGGTATCAAGTCTAGCCCATCCGTCTAGCATTAGGAAGGGATGGTTTGCGCTGGCTTTAATGGTGCGGCCTGTGCGCGTTTTTAATTCATACACAACTTTTTTCCCGGAGTAGAAGGCCTTTACCATTTTATGCTTGTCGACTTTAAGATCTTTATCTACGCCATAGACAAGAATAGGCTTTTGAACTTTTCTTTCGGCGAGTTCTTTGATGGTATAAATTTGACCGGTTTCGGCATCTTTTATTTGAGCATCTCCGGTCAAGCAGCCCGACTCCCTTAGATCGCTCATCATCGGACGGTGGCCTGCACGCTCTTCCACTTTTCGGGAAAGCTGGGATAAACAAAGGATCGGAATATTGAGTTCGCGAGCCAATGTCTTTAACAAGCGTGAGATTTCTGAAACTTCAAGCTGCCGGTTTTCCTGGTTTCTAAAATTGCCTGAGCCGCTCAAGAGCTGGAGATAGTCGATCACGAGGAATTCGATGCCGTAGGCTTCTTTCATTCTGCGTGCCCTTGCGCGAAGGTCGGTGATCTTCAGGCCCGGCTGATCGTCGATGATCATGGTATGTTTTTGCATCGTGTTGACAGCGCCGACGATCCGTTGAAATTCGATGCCATTGAGTGAGCCTGTTTTAATTTTGTCCGATTCGACTTCAGCTTGAGAACAGATGATCCGGTGGAGAAGTTGATCCGCGGTCATCTCTAAAGAAAAGATGCCGACGGGAAGGCTATTTTTGAAACAGATATTTTCAGCGATGTTCAAAGCCAGCGCCGTTTTTCCCATCGCAGGCCGAGCTGCTAAGATCATCAAGTTCGAAGGCGAGAGTCCATTGACCATTTTATCGAACTCAAGAAAATGGGTAGGAATGCCTGTAATTCCGGGATCATCCGGCCCGCGGGCTTGGTATTTTTCCTGTTTTTCTTGGAGTTCTTTTAAATAAGGAAGTTTTGAAGTGGCTTTAGCGCCCGAGATGATATCTTTGATCAAAATGCCGCCAAGCGCATTGGCAGACTGGCTGATGTGAAAGAATTTTTGCTGGGCCGTATCTAATGAACCGTGGACATCGTCCGGATTATCAAACGCTTGCTTTTCGATTTCTTGTGCTGTATGGATCATCCTTCTAAGGAGAGATTTATTCCTCACAAGATCGGTATATTCTTCGATGTGGGCTGCGGTTCCGGCATATTGGGCCAGCGTGGTCAAATAGGCAATACCACCGACGGTTTTGAGCTGGCTGCGCCGCTTGAGCTCTTCGGCAACCAAGTGGACATCTGCTGGTTTATCCTGAACAAAACATCCTTTCAAAACTTCAAAGATAATCTTATGCTCGGTGTAATAAAAATCGTTTTCTTCCAAAGAGTCTGCGGCGATATTGAGGCTGCCGATGGACGTCAGCATGCAGCCCAAAACGATCATCTCGGATTCTTTGGAGTTGGGGGGGATTTTGGTTAAATTTTGCTCTGCCATATCAAGTCAACTTAGCGGATAGGGTTGATTATACCCAAGGAATTTCAAAATTTGGTTTTTGACAAAGCTAGCGCAGTCAAAAACCAAATTTTGAAGTTCCTTGGGTATAATTCAAGAAACGGAAAGAGTGGGATTTGAACCCACGGTACCCCGTTAAGGGGTACGCGTCCTTAGCAGGGACGTGCCTTCGGCCACTCAGCCATCTTTCCAAAGGATAGACATGTTATCTTTTAGATAGGAATTAGTCAATGAAGTGGGAGCGGGAGAGCCGTTTGCCGTTGAGAGCGTTCCAATGGCTTGTATGGACGGAGCCGTCTGGGTTTTGGACGGTGATGCTATGGACAGGCAGATAGACGTCTGTCATAGTACGGATAGCAAAATTTTGACCAAAAGCTGCCCTAGCCAGCCGTTCGATCTGGCCGGCGTTAAAATGGCGGCCGAGGCGGATGGCGTCTTTGTATGGTTTGGTGACAAGTCTTTCATCGAGCTTGGTCTCTGGGATGGAGCTGAGTTTTGGGTTGTGGAAATGGAGTTTAAAGTGATTGCCGGCTTGGACGATCAGCTTTTTTTTGCGGCAGCTATCGAGCCAGGCATTAAGCACTTCGGGTTCAACATGGAGGGTTTTGGAAAGCCCCTCTCGGTCGAGGGCTCCGCCCTTTTTGGCGAGAAGATTTAAGATTTTAAATTCTTGCGGCGTTGCTTCAGCGGTGATGCAGTCGCCAAAGCCATGGGTTTTTTCCCAGTCTTTGGTTTGAGTAACCATTTCACCGTCGGTCAGATCCCAGAGCATAATGCTTTCGTGCGTTTTGTCATCGGGAGAAGTGTATTTCACTTCCATCAGAAGATACGGATAAAACTCTAAGACGGGATCCAAGAAACGGTGCCGGTTGTCTTTGAGAAGAGATTTGCGGTGTTTGTCCATGATCTGATTCGCATTATACCGCACTTCCAGCGTATGGAAATTTCCCATATCCAAAATGGAAGCCACTTTGCTTTTCACATCGGGATGGTTATCAGAGACCATCCAAATGCCATATCCGGCGGCCAAGATCGCAAGAATTGTTCCAAAGATCTTCATATTTTTATATGTATAGCAGCCACGAACCTATCCTCAAAGTCTAAAGTAGGTTCTGGTGTTTTCGAAAAATAGCGACCTGATTATCATCTAAAGGCTGAAATTTTCTCCAAGGAATTGCGATGAAGACGATTTTGTATGGTTTCTTATTTTTATTTTTTGCTGCTTTATCGGCAGAGGGTGAAGTGCATGAATTTAGAGGAAAACATTTAGTCGCTGACTATTTAGATTGTGATGTCGAAGCACTCTCTGATGAGCTTGCGTTAATGCAGGTTATGATGGATGCGGTCAAAAAATGTGGGGCCCAGGTTCTCAATGAAAATCATTATATTTTTCCCGGTCATGGGCTGACGATGACGATTCTGCTTTCAGAGAGCCATGCGAGCATTCATACGTATCCGGAACACGGGAAATGTTTTGTCGATCTTTTTACCTGCGGCGATAAGTGCAACAACCACATTTTCAATGAAGTGCTCAAAGCGTACCTCAAGCCTAAAAATGTCGCGGCAATGGTGCTGGTCCGCGATGATAATATCACTGAGTTAAAGAATGACCTTTAACAGTCGCTTGTTTATTGAGAAGTTTTTTTAATGCCGACCCGGTTGAGCTGAAAAAAGCCGTGATCGTGAGGGAACTCTTCATACATGACGTGATCTTTGACCATGAACACGGTCTTCCAATGATAAATAGGCGTCAGCGGCATTTCTTCGAGGATGAGAGATTCCGCTGCATCTAAGAGGTGAGACCGTTCTTTAGCATTGATCGCAGAGGCAGTTTGTTCCAAGAGAGTGATGTAAGTCGGATTTTCCCAATTGCAGTAATTTTTTGGATTGTTTTTATATTTGAATCGTTCTAAAACGCTCATGGGATCGTGGTACTGGGCAAACCAAAACATTTGAGCCAAAGCGTAATCTCGTTTGCCGAGCCGATCTAAAAAGACCTTATGTTCGCATTGCTGCAGCTGGACTTTAACGCCTAAATTTTTGGCCCATTGTTGTTGAAGCGCTTGCGCGAGCTTATGGTTCAACTCGGAAAATGAATAATGGTAGGTCAGAATAGGAAATTCTTCGGGGGTGAGTCCAAGCTGTTTGAGTCCTTTTTCGAAATGGTATTTCGATTTTTTGAGGTTGTTATCTCTGAAATACGACTGTGCGGTTTCTGCTTTTAAACAGCTAGGAATGATTTGCGTTGCGACTTGTTCGCCCAGTTGAGTGATATTATCAACGATTTCTTTCCTGTCGATGGCGTAGGCAAAAGCTTTTCGGATCGCTTTGTTGTTAAAAGGGAATTGAGCAACATTGAAAGAGACGGCCGTTGTTGCCGCTGAAGGAAATGTTTTTAAAACTCCTTTTTTGTGATATTTCAGGATGGCGTCGTTCGGAATGGGAGAAATTGCATCACCGATAATATCGATCTCGTCATTTTCATACATTTGCAAAACGGTGTGTTCATCTTTGATCATGGAGACATGAATACGCTCCAACGTGATCATGGTCGACTCCCAATAGAATGGGTTTTTCTCCAGAACAATTTCGTTATTTTGTTTCCAAGAGTGGAGTTTAAACGGGCCATTGCTGAGATAGTTTTCGCCTGCTTGATTCATCCAGGAGGGATCGAGCTTATCCAAGGTGTGCTTCACTGGGAAAAATGCACAGAAAGCGATCAGTTTAAGGAAGTAGGGAGTGGGATTTTTCAGCTCAACGACCAGCGTCTGCTCATCGATCGCATAAATTCCGACCTCATCAACTGGGACAATTCCTTTTTTTGCCTCCTCAGCATTTTTGATCGGATAAAAAAGAGGTGCATTAGGTGCAGAAAAATCGGGGGAGAGGACTTTTTTCCACGCTTTTTCAAAGTCGATGGCGGTCACGGGAGATCCATCCGACCATTTCGCTTGACGGAGGTGAAAAGTATATGTTTTCCGATCGTCCGAAATTTCGATGGTTTTAGCTTGTGCAACAGACACCGAATAATCGGAATTGAGCCGCGTCAGTCCTTCAAATAACATGCCGTGGAAGGTCGCTCCAATGAATTCACTGCCTCGCCGGGGGTCCATCGTAGAGGGCTCGCGAATGACATTCATCCGTAAAGTATTCGGTTTTCTGGGGAGGTTTTTTTGTTCTTTTGCGCAGGAAGTAAAAAGAAGCATGACTAGACTTAGCAACACTGTCAATTGATTTTTTAGCCTCATATTAATTCCTTGACTTTTGTTCTCAAATAGTAACGCCAAGGTTGATTTATCGCAAACTAATCTCATTGGGTGGTGAGAGTTGTATATATATGGTTAAATTTGATAAATCAGTGGAGATAAATAGAGTTTTATTTGTATAATTTAGCTCTTTAAAATTGAGGTTAATATGAGCAGCGGTACTGGTACAGTTGCAGGTGAGTCTTCCTCTAGTACAACCAGTTCGATATGGGGCGAATGGGAAGGGTGGTGTAAGGAGACCGCCTTGCAGAAGGCTTCACGCATGACTGATCCGGTTTGTGATAGCAGCGAGCTTTGGACGAAGAGTTATATCGTTAAAGATCTTCATCCTCGTGGGTATCGTGTAACAAATCTCCTTAGGCAAGCCCTTCTTTTGACACAAGCGGCGATGTGTGCTTTAGGTTCCCCTTTGTCCGTACTTGCAATGGGAGTGCGGTATGCCGTCAGCCGCTTCCAAAAAGTTCCTTATGTTTATAGGAAAGGGAGTATGAGTGAAAAGAAGATTCAGGATTGGAAGTTCACTCTGCTTTCCTGGAATATTTGCTACGTCCCAGGGGGCTATGAAATAAGCGATGGCGGCGTAATCTCATCTCCTAAAAGGATCCAGAAGATAATCGATACAATCCTTGGATCAAAAGCAGAGGTTGTTTGCCTCTATGAGGTTTTCGATGTTAATACGGCGCTTGATCTTCGCGAGAAGATGAAAGAGGAGTATGCCCATTTTTACTTTTCGATGGGTACACGAGTTGTTGGTCTGCCTTCAGGAATCTTTGCAGCGACAAAATTTCCCGTTGAAAATCCAACATTTACCCCCTTTCCTCAAGAAGCATTAGATGGACGAGCAAAGAAGTGCGGAAAAGGGATTTTTTCTTTTGATATCCATAAGAGCGCGCGGATTTTTGCAACGCACTTGAACCATTCCGAAATTCCCGCCAAGCCGACACCTGGTGAAGTGAAAGCACGGCAGGCTGAAATGGAGATTATGATGAAGCTTGTGGACGGATCTGGCCCGGAAGGGCGGGTCGTCGTCGGAGACCTGAATTTAGATGATGATGAGTTTAAGAAGGCGGATTGGAGTAAGCGCTTTGTGAAAGGAGACACCTACACGGATGAAAAAACGTGGGGTGGTGATGAATATTGTGCGAAATTAATGCAAAAAGAGGTCTCAGGTGCTTTGAATTTGGATCACAGTATGATTGTAAAAGGGACTGCTCAAAGCATTGAGACAAAATTACTTCCTACGGGTTACGACCCGAAAATGATCAGTGAAGAAGCCACTTCGGATCACAGACCGCTGCTTAGTACAATTACTTTGAAAAAGTACTAGTCTTTCATCGATAGCAGGAACTCGATGTTATTGTTGCTTTTCTTCAGACGGCCCATGAGAAGATTCATGGCATCAAGAGGAGAAAGGTCGGCGAGCGCTTGCCGCATGATGTAGACCTTATCGAGCTCTTCCGGATGGAAGAGGAGTTCTTCTTTACGGGTACCGCTCTTAATCAGGTCAATCGCAGGATAGACGCGCCTATCGGAGAGGCGTCTGTCGAGGACGAGCTCCATGTTGCCGGTGCCTTTAAACTCTTCGAAAATGACCTCGTCCATGCGAGAGCCGGTTTCAATGAGGGCGGTAGCAATAATGGTGAGGGATCCTCCCTCTTCAACGTTACGGGCTGCTCCGAAGAACCGCTTGGGTTTGTGGAGGGCGTTTGCGTCGATACCGCCGGTGAGGATCTTCCCTGAATGCGGCTGAACGGTGTTGTAGGCCCGTGCCAACCGGGTCAGAGAATCGAGGAGGATGACGACATCATGGTGGTATTCGACTAAGCGGCGTGCTTTTTCGATGACCATTTCAGCGACTTGAACATCACGCTCTGGCGGCTCATCAAAGGTTGAAGAAATCACTTCACCTTTGACATTGCGCATCATGTCGGTGACTTCTTCAGGACGCTCGCCGATCAAGAGAACAATCAGCACCACATCGGGATTATTCGAGGTGACCGCGTTGGCAATGTCTTGAAGGATAACCGTTTTACCGCAGCGGGGAGGCGCAACGATGAGCCCGCGTTGTCCTTTCCCGATCGGCGAGGCCAGATCGAGGACACGGGTCGTCATTTTCTCTTTCGATGTCTCCATCACAAGCCGTTTTTGCGGATAGAGGGCTGTCAGGTTTTCGAAGAGAATTCTTTCGCGGGCCTCTTCCGGAGCGCGACCGTTGATTTTATCAACTTTAAGAAGAGCGAAATATTTTTCTTTCTCTTTGGGAGAACGGATGGTTCCGTAGACGGTATCCCCTTTTTTCAGATCGAAGCGGCGGATCTGCGCCGGAGAGACATAGATATCTTCAGCAGAAGGAAGGTAGTTGTAGTTCGGGGAGCGCAGGAAGCCGAATCCATCGGGGAGGACTTCTAAGACGCCTTCGCCGACAAGAATTTCGGTGGGATGTTCAGCTTTGGCTTTGACGATCTCAAATACCATTTGAGATTTGGCAAGAGAGCCGAGATGTTTAAGCCCCATTTCTCGAGCGACGACATTGAGCTGGTCCATGTTCATGCGCTGCAGATCGGCGATCTTGGTAATCTGACCTTGCCCCTGAGTTGGTCCTTGAGCTGGCCCGTTTGCGGGTGGTGATGAAATATTTTGCTCTAACTCATTCTGTGGGGTGTCAGAGGTTTGGGTAGGATCGTCTGGTTTCATTTTTCTCCTTAAATTAACTGCTCTAAGATCGCTACGATCGAAGAGTTTAACATGTTCAGATCGCCGTTATTGGTGATCACAATATCTGCTTTTGAGGCTTTGTCTTTATGTTGCCGAGCCCAGCGCTGGTCAAACTGGGCGGTGATCGAGCGCTTTCGAGCAACCGATCGATCTGCAATCACAGCAATGACAAGATCAAAATCTTTTTCCATGCCTGCTTCGTAAAGAAGCGGGACTTCTGCAACGAACATTTTGTAAGAGGGGTTGTTTTTGGCTCTGTTAAATCGGCTGTCGATTTCTTGTTTTACAGCGGGGTTTAAAATTTTCTCTAAGCTCTTTAATTTTTCAAAATCAGAAAACACAATCTCCGCAATCTTTCTTCTATCGATTTGATTTTCGACGACAATCTCAGGGCCTAAGAGTTTTAAAGCTTTTTTCCCTGTCGGCGTACTTAGAGATAACAGGCCATGCACAATTTCATCTGCATCAACGACACAAGCACCATATCCTTGAAGAATGCGGGCCACCGTCGACTTGCCCGAGGCAAGATTGCCTGTGATAGCAATTTTTCTCAAAATTAACACTCCCCCCAATTTTTTCCAATGGAAATATGAACTTCTAACGGGACTTTCAGTTTCATGACGCTCTCCATCATCATTTTTACTTGAGAGGAGAGCTCCTGGACATGTGTATCGGGAGATTCAAATAAAAGTTCGTCATGGATTTGGAGCAACATATGGCCGAGATGGCGGTGTTTTAAAAAAGAGTCGATCTGGATCATTCCGATCTTGATCAAATCGGCAGCGGTGCCCTGCAAAGGGGTATTGATCGCAAGCCTTTCCGAAGCTGCCCGCAGAATGGGGTTTTTGGAGCTGATCTCAGGGATCGGCCGGTGGCGTCCTGTCATCGTGACAGCATGGCCTGTTTTTCGAGCGCCTTCTTTACAAAACTCAAGAAAATCTTTAACGCGCTTATACCGTTCAAAATATTTTTCAATGAACGCCGCTGCATCGCGGTAGTCGATCTTTAGCCCTTGAGAGAGTCCAAATGCTTGCTGGCCGTACAAGATTCCAAAATTGACAGCCTTGGCGCGCTGTCGCATTTCTTCAGTGACATCGCTTAAAGGGACGTCGAAAACTAAAGAGGCAGTGTAGGCGTGGACATCTTCGCCTTCATTAAACGCTTTCAGTAGCGTTGGATCTTCGCTGAGGTGGGCAAGGAGGCGCAGTTCGATCTGCGAATAATCGGCTGAAAGAAAGCTCCAGTGATTTTCCTGCGGTTTAAAGGCGGTGCGGATTTTTTTTCCAATCGGCGAGCGGATGGGAATATTTTGCAAATTCGGATCTTGGCAGGAAAGTCTTCCGGTGGCGGCAACCGATTGATTGAAGGTGCAATGGATCCTCCCGGTTTTTGGATTGATCTCCTGTGGCAATGAATCGACGTACGTCGAGCGCAATTTCTCCAGCGTGCGGTATTCTAAAATGCGTGAGACGATCGCAACTTCTTCTTGCAGCTCTTCCAAGACGTCGGCGCTCGTTGAAAATCCGGTCGCGGTTTTTTTAGGAGGGGTTATGCCCATTTTTTCGAAAAGAATTTTGCTCAGCTGCTTAGGAGAGTTGACATTGAACTCTTCGCCGGCCATTTGATAGATCTCTTGCTCGAGTGCTTTGATGTTGATGGCAAGTTCTGATGACATTTTTTGCAAGATCGCCGGATCGACATAGATGCCGCGTCTTTCCATGTTGAGCAAGACTGGCAAAAGGGGAAGCTCAAGATCTTTCAAGAGCGGCATCAATCCTTCATCGGACAGTTCTTTTTCAAACATCTCTTTCAGACGCAGGGTATAATCGGTATCTTGGCAGCAGTAGACGCAGACGTGTTCAATAGGAACTTCGTTCATCGAGATTTGTTTTTTGCCTTTTCCAATGAGCTCTTCGATGGGGATTTTGACTTTTTGAAACCGCTCTAACGCAAGTTGGTCAAGGTTGTGGCGTTGATTTTGTGGTGTCAGCAAATAGGAAGCCAAGATCGTATCGAATGAAATTCGAGGGAGAGGAAGCTTCTCATTGAGAAGCACGTGCAGATCGTATTTGATGTTGTGACCATAAAAGGAAGCGGTAGGCAAAAGATAACCGATTTTGTCCAAGACTTCTTGCCGTGGAATGGCACCATTGAGAGGAACGTACCACGACTCATTCGGTTTTAGCGCAAAACCTATTCCGACGAGCTCTGCGAGCATGGGCCTGAGATGCGTCGTTTCGACATCGAGACAGATTTCGGGTTCGCCTGCGAGACGTTCCATGAGTTTATCGAGAGAGTCGCTGTCATTGACTAAATAGTAATCGGTCTTGTCATCTTTGGCAGGTTTTGCACGCACAGCGGGCGTTTCGAGCTCTTTAAGAAGCGATAAGAAGTGCATCTCTTGGTAAAACAATTTGAGCGGCTCTAAGTTTGGTTCTTTCAAATGGAAAAACGTCTCTTCTTTGGGGAATTC
>DASUCX010000117.1:0-7439 GCA_036275855.1 Rhabdochlamydiaceae bacterium | reverse complement strand
GATGCGGCCATTGATTTTCGCTGTAAAAATTCTTCCGCCGATTCGACCACGCGCTTCATAAAGATCAACGCTCATTCCTGTCTTTTGTAGGCGGTATGCCACAGTCAAACCAGCTATGCCACCACCAATCACAACAATTTTTGGGTGAGTGGCGAAGGAAATTGCCGGCATACTAGAAAAAAAGGCTGACATGCAAAAAATCACCCTTAAAATCATATTGTCGAAACTCACACGTAAAAGAATCTGGGTGAGAGGATTTGAACCTCCGACCCCTAACACCCCATGCTAGTGCGCTAGCCAGTCTGCGCTACACCCAGATAAAAATTAGATTGTTGTCAGACCTTCGAACTGAAAGTCTGCTTTTTTGAATTCGTTGACTCCGAGACGGGCGCAATCTTCAATAATTTTCTCTAAAACATCGCCCGGATGAAGCTCTGCCGCTGAAAGGTCAACCGAGATCGATGCGGTAAAATTCACACCATTTCGAAGACCTTTAACCTTGAAATTTGCTATCATGGTCTCTTTTTTCTTAGAAATATTTTTGAAACGTATTAAGTTATTTTCAGCTAGGTCTTTCATGATTTGCCTCGAAGTAGAGGAAAATCGTAGGATCTTTAGGTGTTTCTGTCAAGGAGGGCTTAGATTATGAAGATAGAAAAAAGTTGGTATGAAAAACTCAAAAATGAAATCAACCAGCCCTATATTCAGGATTTAAAAAAATTCCTCGAAGAAGAAAAAAAAGCGGGCAAAACCATCTATCCTCCAGAACCTCTGGTCTTCAATGCCTTTCTCCAGACCCCTTATGATCAAGTGAAGGTCGTCATTGTCGGACAAGATCCTTATCATGGCCCTGGACAAGCCCATGGCCTTTCTTTTAGCGTGCTTCCAGGTGTTGCCATCCCTCCCTCTCTCAAAAACATCTATAAGGAACTCGAGGCCGATCTTGGAATTGCAAGGCCTCTTTCAGGATGTCTGATCTCTTGGGCAAAACAAGGGGTTTTACTTCTCAACGCCACGCTCTCCGTTAATGCTGGAGATCCTAAATCCCACCATGGAAAAGGATGGGAAAGATTCACCGATGCCGTCATCGATACCTTAGCCCAAAGACCCGATCCAATTGTTTTTTTGCTCTGGGGAAAGTCAGCCCAAGAAAAATGTCATAAAGTCGTCGGCACACACCATGCTGTCTTTCAAGCAGCCCATCCGTCTCCCTACTCCGCCGACCGATTTCTCGGCTGCCGCCATTTCTCCAAAGCAAACGAATTTCTCAAAAAAGTCGGCAAAACACCAGTCAATTGGACCGTCAATTGATTGTTGATAAGCTGTTATTTCTGACAAAACGGCTGTTCATCAACACTCAAAAACAATTTATAGCGCCACTTGTGAACGCCTTATTTTCCCCATTAAAAAGGGGTAGTTATCAACAAATCCACATGATCTGAGTAATGAGTATTACTGATACTTAAATCTAATACTAAAGAGAATAGTGTGGAAAAATGGCAACTGAAGTAGTATGTGAACCATGCAAGAGGCTACTGCAAACATTTTTTTTTCTTTAGAGGCGTATTTTCATCGAGAGCTTTTCGAGGGGACAGGCTATGTATGGGAGGCCCTGCATCGACTTACTTCGTATCTTCAAGAGCAAGAACTCGGAAAGATTGAGGCGAAAGTTCCCGTGGGAGCGCATCTGATTAATCCTGAATTGATTTCGATTGGCGAAGGAACGATCATTGAGCCCGGGGCCTATATTGAAGGTCCAGCCATTATCGGACCCTTTAATCAAATCCGCCATGGGGCCTACATTCGGGGTGGTGTGGTCACAGGTGAAAAATGCGTCATTGGTCATGCAACAGAAATCAAACACTCGATTTTACTCGACCGTGCCAATGCAGCCCATTTCAATTATGTCGGCGATTCGATTTTAGGAAATGACGTCAACCTGGGCGCAGGCGTTAAACTGGCAAACTTTCGTTTAGACCATAAAGAAGTTTTTGTTCTTATTCAGGGGCAAAAGATCCCAACTGGCCTGAAGAAGATGGGGGCCATTCTTGGAGATGGGGCTCAGCTTGGATGCAATGCTGTAGCAAATCCTGGAACCCTGATCTGTCCTAAAGCCTTTTGTTATCCCTGCGTCAATATCAAGGGGGTTGTCCCCTCAAGAGCCATCTATAAAGAGAATATATGAGCCTATCCCACTATTTGAAAATTTGCCTTTTTAAATCTTTTTCCGCATTTCTCAATGCCGCTTCTTGGCCTACTTATCCAAGTATGTCCTGCGAAGCGGCATTGAGAAATGCAAAAAAATCCTTCAAAAATTCAATTTTTCAAATAGTGGGATAGGCTCATGAGTATAGCAGAACTGCAAAAGACGTCGAATTTCTACGCTCATCGCGATAAAATAGAACAAGAAGTCGCAAAGAGCATTTTAGGCCTGGGAGAAAAAACGAAATTAAGGGACGCTTGTGAGTATGCTCTTAAAAGCGGCGGCAAGCGATTTCGTCCATTGCTTGTCCTTTTAGTGGCCGATGCCCTTGGCAACAATTTAAATGTCATCGACGCAGCCCTTTCTGTCGAATTTTTTCACACTGCCTCTCTCATTGTCGACGATCTTCCTTGCATGGACAACGAAGAAGAGCGTAGAAGCCAGCCAACGCTCCATAAAATTTATGGTGAATCGATTGCACTCCTTTCCAGCTATGCCCTTATCTGTGCTGCGTTTGAAAAGATCCACACGAACACGCTGAAAATGCGCGACACCCTCTTCAGAGATTCCGCAGATAGCGCTGGCATGATCGCTTTAGAAAATGCCACACGCTGCGCAGGCATCTCAGGAGCCACCGGTGGACAGTTCTATGATATTTTTCCTCCCAATCTCACCCTAGAGACCCTCCGGCAAGTGATTTATCAAAAAACCGTGACGCTGTTTGAAGTCTCCTTTGTTTTTGGTTGGCTCTTTGGCGGCGGAGATTCTTTTCGAATCGAACAAGTCAAGAAAAGCGCCTATCACTTTGGAATGGCCTTTCAAATTGCCGACGATTTGGGAGATTTGGCCCAAGATGAGAAGAACCAACGTGAGATCAATCTAGCCAAACATATCGGTAAAGAACGGGCTTATGCGGTCTTTGAAGAAGAGCTCAAGCTTTTTAAGATCACCTTAATGGAACTAGGGCTCGACACTCCCGCCTTTAAGAAAATGTGCGACATGCTAGAGCAGCTTGCCGCACGCAACTTAGAAACTGTCTAACCGTTAGGCTACAGGAGCTGATTCTGCCGCACGTGCAACCGGCGCTCTTTTTGCCGCAGCAGCTGTGATGGCTTTTTCAATCTCGTCAGCGAGTTTTGAATCCTTTTTAAGTTCGTCTCGGACGGCCTCTTTTCCTTGACCTAAACGGTTTCCGCCGTAGCTGAACCAGGCCCCTTTTTTCTCGATGACTCCGAGATCTGAACCGAGGTCGATGATCGAACCGAGTCTCGAGATTCCTTCGTTGAAGATGATGTCAAATTCTGCGACTTGGAAAGGAGGAGCAAGTTTGTTTTTGACGACTTTTACTTTCACGCGGTTGCCGATCTCTTGATTATCGACGCCTTTAATACTACCGATGCGGCGGATATCCATTCGAATCGAGGAGTAGAATTTCAAGGCTTTACCGCCTGTGGTTGTTTCAGGGTTTCCAAACATCACGCCGATCTTTTCACGGAGCTGGTTGATGAAAATCGCGCAGGTGTTGCTTTTGGAAAGAGTTGAGGTCAGTTTGCGGAGTGCTTGCGACATCATGCGTGCTTGCAGCCCCATGAACTGGTCGCCGATTTCGCCTTCGAGCTCATTTTTCGGGACTAAGGCAGCAACGGAGTCGATCACAATCACATCAACAGCATTGGAGCGCGCAAGCATCTCTGCGATGTTCAGCGCTTCTTCACCAGAACTTGGTTGGGAGATCATAAGCTCATCGACGTTCACTCCGATCTTTGCAGCATAAGCAGGATCTAATGCATGTTCAGCATCGATGTAAGCAGCCAGGCCACCGGCTTTTTGCGCGTTGGCAACAATGTGTGTGGCAAGAGTCGATTTACCTGAAGATTCAGGTCCGTAAATTTCAATGATTCTTCCGCGTGGAACTCCGCCGATTCCAAGAGCGATGTCTAATGCGACTGATCCCGTTGGGATGACGCTAAATTCGCGCGTCAATGAGTGTTGACCCAGCGACATAATCGATCCTTCGCCAAATTGTTTTTCGATCAGATCGATCGCAGCTTCTAATGCTTTCTTTTTACCAATATCTTGATGTGCCATATATGAAGGGCTCCTTTTACAATTAGATTGACGAGGAAATAGCTTATCGTCAAGAACTAAAATAATGAACCTATTCCGAAATTCTTAACAATTGATTTGGTGCCTTTTTTTGCCTGATTTCGAGGTTGTATAGAAGGGCATGCTTGAATAAGTAGGCTAAAAAGCAACCTCAGAATTCGACAAAAAAGGCACGAAAAGCAGTAGAAAAAAAGATCTTGCAGGAATAGCTAATCGCTTCCCCCTCCCGCCAGATCAAACAAAGCGGCCTACCCAGATGGCTCCAGGATCTAGAGAATCTCTTGTTTTATGCAAGAAACTGTCAAAAACGACGGCTACTAAATTTTAAATGAAAGAAATTACTAGAATTTTAGGGGATTGGCCTAAGCCTTATATCTCCGGGACAGATTTATCAAGCACTGGAATTTCAGACAACAGGCTCATACGAACAATATTCCCCGCACGCTATTTTGGTTTCAACCGAAGATCTTAACTCCAAAAGATGTCCAAAAGCAGATAGCTTCATATGCCCAAGAGACCAGCGCTGAACGGCACAGATCCTTGTAGGTGGAGTGCTTGGAGTTCAGCTGTTTTTGGTTCAAAAAGCGAAGCGGACCGGGAGCACTAATGAGGTTGCTTCTCGGGAGTTGAAATATACACAAATGAGCTCAAAAATCGGGAATTTGGCGATGCCGACGCCGCTGATTTGAAGCAGTGAAGCGGCTTCAAAGATGCGGATGTCGGCGCAGCCAAAAACCGATTCTTGAGTTCATTTGTGTATAACCAGCTCTAAAGCAGGATTGGGTTCTATCTCGTGGACAATGTTCCAATAGTCTTGGACGGCATCGAGAGGGACATGGTCCTTGAGATGCTTGAGCTCGAGGGTATAGTCGGCCGAATGGCCCTCTTTTTTCATGAGGAAACTGTAGAAGATCGATTCATTCTCAAATGTGCTGTTTTCAGAGTCGGCAGGCCAGTTGTTAAAAGGGTTTGTCACATGAATATGCTCTTTGCGATGGCAGGGATATACAAGAGTGAAAGGGGACGTTCTTTCAAGATTGATGGTGTTATCAACCCCGTCTTCGATGACATCGCTGTAGATCTTGAGAGTTTTCTTGCCCGATCGATGGCGGGTGGGAATTTTATAGGAATAGGTGATCGTATAGGTGTTTTTTTCTCGGTCGTCGACAAAGACTGCAGGAGAAATAACAGAAGCCCCTTTGTAGCGGGATTGAACAGCCTCAAGCAAGGCCTTTCTAAAGTTTATCATCCCTACTGCTTGAAGAATGCGTCTCACTTGGTCTGCATCAGGGCCATAGCCAACTTCCGTAACCTTCAAATCGGCAGAAGTCGGCGAAGTGATCGTAATGTCTTGATCGACTTCAACAGGCAATTGAGAAGCCTCGGGCAGCTTTGTCAGATCTGTGGTTTGATCAGAAATGATGAGCCCCCAATGGTAGGAAGGGAAATAATTGTCTTGGAGCCGGCCTCCTTGGAGGGAGGTCGTCGGATCGACGTAGTAAAATTTACCCTCGATCTCAATTTGGAGAATGGCATGGTTAAAAACACGGAGAGAAGGAAGCAGCTCTGGCAGCAGCTTTCCTCTTCTGACGTTGACAAGAACGGAGTGAGCGGGAATATCCATGAAATGAAGAAGGGTCTTTAGCAAAACGCTCTTATCTTTGCAGTCGCCATAACGCCGCTCTAAAATCACCTGAGGATCTTGGGGAATGAATGCTCCGGTGCCGTCTTCAAAACCAAGATATCGGACTTCATCTTGGACAAAGCGAAGGGCCAAAAGAGCCCTCTCGGAGGGGTCTGCCGAAGCGGACTTCCAAGCCTCAACGAGCTCCATTATTTCGGAAGAAGGATTGTCAAAAAAGTTTGAGGCAAGGGTATAAAGTGGCATGAGTTCTAAAGCAAGCTCCTGCCACGTGTTATATTGGCTAATCTGAACATGTGCCTCGGGCCTATACCAAGAGGGTTGGTCCTCGTCATCACAAGCCGGAGCAGTATTCGAAGCTTCCCAAACATATTCGCGCAATGTAGAGGAAATATCGGTGACGGTGGGATAGTGAGAAGTATTAAAGAGTTTCATTGGAAAAGGCTGTTCAGGGTGGATCAAAACCCTGTAGTACAATTTTTCCCAAACGTTTGGATCTTCTAAATAGACGATATCTTCAAAGCGGGAAGAGGAAATGGGCTGCTCTCCAATGAAAGCGCACGAGTATTCAATGATATCCCCCATACGGAGATCATTGATAAAATAGACAAGGGTCCATTGTCCATTAAAAATACCACCCTCTAATCCCCCCTCGCGCTGAAGAAGCTCATGCCGAGAGATCTCTTTCCGGTCAGACCATTCTCCATCACGGTAAATGCGAATTTGATGGACGACGATATGTTGATAGGAAGGATCAAAGTCGAATTTAATTTGAGAAAATCCTTCAATCCCGATCTGATCGACAATCTTGGTCGCTTGATGAATATAGATCGTCTTTTCTTCCCAGTTTCTTTGAATATCCGTTAATAGAATTTGGAGATGTTCTTGCCCCGGTTTAATAGGAGTCGCCTCAAGAGAAAAGTCGCAAGGTTTTACCCACTCCGGAGGAGGGGCGATAGAATATTTGTCACTGCATTGGAGAAAGAGAATAGGGAAGCAAAGCAAAACGATTAATTTTTTGAACACGGGAACACCTCAGAGCGGCTATTTTATACTACGCGCGGTTCAAAAGCCAGTTTTTCATGTTCCTTTTTTCATGTTCCTTGGGTATAAAGCGAAAATTACTGAAAAGCTCATTGAGAAATTTTTCGGGATAGGTTGATGTATTTGATTGGAGATATTGGCGGCACAAAGGTACACCTCGCTTACTATGATCATGACCGTATGGTCAAAGAAGAAAAATTTTCGAGCCGCAGCTACAACAGCTTTGATGAGATCTTGAAAAAATTCGTCGACCGGTCGGCTGATAAAAGCTATCTTGCACTCGCAGGACCAATCCACGATCGGAAATCCCATTTGACGAATCTCAAGTGGGAAATTGAGGCCGATCGGATAGAAAAAGAGTTCCGTATTTCCAAAGTTGAGCTGATCAATGACCTTGCTGCTGCTGGATGGGGTTTAAAACGTTTGCGGCCAAACAATCTTTTT
>DASUCX010000116.1:0-6221 GCA_036275855.1 Rhabdochlamydiaceae bacterium | reverse complement strand
TGATCGCCACCTCCATCGATCTTTGGGGTTACTTACGGCTTGAAAAAAAGAGTACGGCGAAAATAGAAAAATGGAAGATCGTGGAGAAGGGCTCCTCCCAATTTGCCATTAAAGCCTATTTTTCTTTTGAAAAAGAAGGCCGCGCCTATCAAGGAAAAACCACGTTTTCAAAACCGTATCACCTCAATCGGATCAGCGCAGAAAAGCAAATTAAAATTTACACAGAGCGGCCATGGTCTGTTTGGTATCAATCGAGCCATCCGGAGCACTCTTCCATTGAGCGCATTTTTCCCTTTAAAAAATGTCTATACAGCCTGATGCTCCTTGGAATTTTTTTCTACTTTGTCTTTTTTTATCAGCGCTTTCACAGTCAAATTGCCTCTTAAAAAAATCTTCAGTCTCGAAAAATATCCAGGCTAAAGGTATAATTTTACCAGAAAATCCAACTTTTTATGGCAAAGATGTCTTCTGTGCAAAATTTTTCCAAAATGGCCCCCTTGGTAATGGATACGGTGCAAAATTTTTCCAAAATGGGCTCCCTGACCGTGCATATATTGACGAAGGGATCGACTACTGAACGGGCTGTATTGGGAGGAGCGGCAGCCGTAATCGGAGCCTTTCTTGCCTATGAAATCTGCAGAATTGCCTATAAAATCTGCAGCGTCGTTTATAAGTTGTTTGCTAAAGCTCAGCCGCCCCATGTTCCACTAAATTTGACGCTGTCCCCGGAGCGGGAAAAGAAGATTGCCGAAGACGAAAGGAGGAAACATCCTGTTGTTGCTCCTGTCCCGACTCCGGCAGCGACCTCGGTCTTAGTGCCACCAAGCCCAAGAACGCCTGCTCCAATTCAATCATATTCGTTAGTGAAAAAACTTTACATTGGCGAGAAGGAAATCACAAACGAAAACGAAGCTGAATTAGCTGATGCACTCCATGCTTATCATCAGCTCAAAACAAGCGAGCCAATGGGAGAAGAGTTTTTTGTTTTCTTAGCAGAATGTTACTTTCAAAAAACGGATGGGTTCCCTCCAGTCATAGAGTGGAAAGGCGAACAGTTCCAATTCGAAGACTCTGAGGGCGCACATAGGGACTTTAAGGCTTTGGAGCAAAAATTAGTGCGAGTAGGACTCTCTTTAACGTACGCGAAGCTATCGGAAAAAGTGATTGCGAAAGCTTATTATGACAGCCCAGCTCCCAAAAATGATAGCTCATCTACCAAAAGTGATGGCTCGGTTCCCAAAGATATTTATGATCTCAAAGAATTGTATGGAACTATTCAACTTCAAGCTCCGCATATTCTCCGCAAATATGAAGTCACATCCAAAAAACAGCAGATCGAAGGAGGGAAGGAAAAACTTCATGAGAGTCACTTAAATATCGTCGATCAAACGCTTTCGATACTGAGCGGTGTTCTACTTAAAGAGCATGTCGTAGATTTCTCAAAGGACCATCCCGAACTTGTTGCGATTTTCGGCGGCAATTCTGATACTCTTCATTTTCTCGTCAATAACATCTGCTGGCATGCTTTAGACCGATCGTTAGAATCGGTTGAGAACAATTTAATTCCTTCAAAAGAAAAACAGCGGGATGCCCAATTGGCTGAGTACCAATCCAAATTAGGCAAGGTGGTGAAGGATGAAGCTAAGCAAGGCCAAGCGCGAGAGTATCTTGTGCAAATCCTCATGGATCCGAGTAAGAGTGAAGAGGCGATGAAGTTGTTGGTTATGCTCTTACAAGCTGAAGCCCCTTCTGAAGCAAGGGATGATCTGATTAAATCGGTTGAGAAGAAGTTAATTCCTTCAAAAGAAAAACAGCAGACTGACCGTTTGGCTGAGTACCAATCCCAATTAGGCAAGGTGATGAAGGATGAGGCTAAGCGAGACCAAGCGCGAGTGTATCTTGTGCAAATCCTCATGGATCCGAGTAAGAGTGAAGAGGCGATGAAATCGTTGGTTATGCTTTTACAAGCTGAAGCCACTTCTGAAGCAAGGGATGATCTGATTAAAAAAATCCAAGACCCTCAACTAACATCGGACGAAGAGGCTGCTACGCAAGAATTGAGAAGATTGGAGTCTGTCCAAGGGTTTTACAATGTGGCACACCCTTTTTTAGGAGCGCTAGCAAGTGGACAAGCGGTTTTGCTCCCAAAAAGAGAAAGCGCAACCCCTTCTAGACTTAAGTTAAAGCGCATACCTCCAAAAAAAGAACCTCCAAAAAAATTCGGCAAAGATCAACAAACCACCTATGCAGATCAAATTGAGAAAGTCAGCGAAGCGGTTGTGAGCGCAGGAGAAGCTGCAGTTCAAACCGTTGGAGAAAAGCGTTGGGACCAGGCTTGCGAGGCTCTTAACCAAGAGTTGAAGAACATTCCAAATCTTAAACCTGAAATCTGCGCTCAAATCATTGCAGAAGGCTGGACTGGTTTTAAAAATCGGAAAGCGCTTTATCCAATCACGGGCGAGCACCGTTGGCTGATCACTAAAGCAATGATTGCAAGTAAAGTGGTAAAAGTTCCTCTACAGCAAGAAGGAAACAAATTGCTTAAAAAAGTCGGAAATAAAGCGAATTCATTTACGAAGACTGTGTATGGACGTTTCGTAAGTGTATTTCTCGCTTTTGATCAACGCACAAGATTGGTGGATAAAGCTAAACCCGCCGATCCAATTGCGAGGACTCTGATTGGTTCGATTTCAGAGTGCTATCAAGCCCTGGTAAGAGTGAAAAACGATACCGAAACTGAACCTGGTAAAAGAGAAGATGCGATTGTTAAGGCAGTCACGAAAGGGTTCCATCCACAAGCATCCAATAAATCCAGCGCCGATGCGGGTTTTGTTGGCAAACTCATTTATCAAATTCTGTACTTGCTACAGCCTGAAGGACTTCAAAGAGATTTGCAAAAAACGCTCACTTCTTCAATGACGGCGCCTGGGACAGAAGAAAGTTCTTTCATTTCGAATTTATTTGAAACTTACAATCAGAAAATTTCTCCTGGGCTTAGACGGTGGATCGAACCCATTGGAGGTTTTTTATTTCGGGCGCTAGAGAATATCATCGAAGAACATTCTACCAGCAACGCTGTAAAGCAACTTTCGGATGTGATTGATCCAGGCACATTCAATGCTGCTTTAGTCAATTTTCTTGCGCCGGTTCCGAATAAAAGCTCCGACTCGGGAGAAAAAAAGGTTGTCATAGAGGAAAAGGACGGCTTTGTTTTTACGCCCGATCTGAATAAAAGCGCTGACTCGGGAGAAACAAAATTTGTCATAGCGGAAAATGACGGCCTTAAAAAAACGTCTGGTATATGGTATCGTGATGATGAGGAGCAGATTCAAAAACTTTTATTAGAGCGATCCGAATGCGGAGTAAAAATAAAAACTCTTGAGGGGCAATTAGAAGCACAGAAGGAAGCCGGTGCCGACATCGCAAAGATTATGCAGGCAATAATTCAAGAGAAGCAAGAGCTCGCCGCTCTTGAGCTGAATTTAGCTTTTGGACTATTGAAACGCCGCGTCTTTGGGGCTGTTCCTTATGATTTGAGGAGTTATGTATGGGAATTTACGGCAGATTTGTTCGAATTGGCCCAATATCCCCGCATTGTAAGACATGTTGTTTTCAATATTTTAGAAAAAACCGTTGAATCCCTCGCTGCTCCTTCGAATGAGGTAGGGCCTGAAGAGGCTGCAAATTTGTTGCTGGAACCGATTACAACAACAGAAGAGTCGTCGGTGTTTGATTTTCTTTTTACAGATGGATCGAATGGATTGAAAGAAGAGTTTGGAAATGGAATTAAGGCATTATTTTGGAGCATTAACCCTCCAAACAAAACTTGGATGGGCACTCTGGCTCAAACGGGTATCTATGCTTTTTCTGGAGAACGGATATTTAATGCTCTTAAGGGACAAATTGAAAGTGTGATCAAGGAGAAATATAAAACTGATCAGGCCTTCAAATGGTCTGCAGGTAAAATGATTGGAGCAATCAATGAGAAGATTTTGGCTTTTGCCCAAGATCGAGGCAAAGATGGCATGGCGGCAGCAATTACGGATCCACTTCAGCAAATTGTAGGAATCAAAGAAGCGGCTGTGCAAACGATTCCAACGACCACAAATAGTAATACTCCTCCTGTGAGCACTCAAAGCTCCAGTAGTTCAAGTTCCAGTAGTTCGAGCTCCAGCAGCTCAACGCCCTCTAACCAGTAGCCTCTAAGAGGCGATAGAGGATAAATCGGTATGCTTCTTTCCACCTGACCCACTGGGCCCACCCGGGCTTAGCCTGATACCGTTTCACAATTGTTTTCAGGTGTTCCAGTTGCTGCGGCGTAGATCGATCGAATAAGTCACCAGCAAAAGAGAGTGGCCAGTGGCGGGAAAAAAGAGGCTCAAGAGGTTGTTTAAGCGGCTGGGCAGGATTGATCGGCAGCTTAGGTCCTCGAAAATGGCGTCGGAAGTTGTGGCAGACGTCGAACTGATCATAGATGGTTCTTCCATCGGTATAAAATGTCGTTGTATGGTCTCTTAAATACTCCTCTGCGGGTGAAGTTCTAAAACGGTTGTACCGGCGGTCGTGGAGGATCCAGACAGGAGTAAAGCCGAGTTTAAGATAGTCGTCGCAGCGGCTTTTAGCCTCTTGCGGAGAGATCGGCGAGCACTGAATTTCAAAAACAATCTTTGCGTCTAGCCAGCAGGCATCGGCAATGCGAGACCCAAATCTTTTTTCTAATTCGAGGCTTGGAATGCGTGATTTTAGATAGAGCTGCATCTGCAAATGTGCTAAACTCTTTCCATGTTGCCGGCAAGAAGCCGGCCGGTGTGTGTGGTAAAAATGGATTTGACGCTTGCCGCCGCCTCTAATACGGACAACCCCATGGCATTCGGGGCAAAGATACGACCGGTCCCGAACGGCGTGGTGAGCTAAAACAAGCTTAGTGTTATCTAAAGCATAGAGGTTCATGTTGACAACAAGCCCTTTTCCGAAGAGAATCTTAAGAATTGCATGAGTAAAGGAAATTTTTCCACCGTTTTCACCCAACAGCATCAGCAAAAGATCGAAGAGCTTGTAGCCCTTGCGAAAGAACAAGGCTATATCACGTACGAAGAGATCAATGAAATTTTGCCGATGAGCTTTGACTCGCCTGAGCAGATCGATCAGGTGCTCATCTTCTTAAGCGGCATGGATATCCAAGTCCAAAACCAAGCCGAAGTCGAACGTCAAAAAGAGAGAAAGAAAGAAGCGAAAGAACTCGAAGGCATGACAAAAAGGCCAGAGGGAACTTCGGACGATCCGGTCCGGATGTACCTCAAAGAGATGGGATCGGTTCCTCTTCTGACGCGTGAAGAAGAAGTGGAGATTTCCAAACGGATCGAAAAAGCGCAGATCCAAATTGAAAAAATCATTATGCGCTTTAGGTATTCTACGCGCGAAGCGATCTCAATTGCCAACTATCTGATCCAAAATAAAGAGCGTTTTGACAAAGTCATTACGGAAAAAGAGGTCACTGATAAGCCGCACTACAATAGCGTCCTTCCAAAACTTGCAGCTCTTCTCAAACAAGAAGATGCCATTTTGGAAAATTATTTCCTCATGATGCGGGATCCTGAGCTCAAAAAAACCGACAAAGCAAAAGTTTTAGAAGACATCGAAAAATGCCGCATCCGGACGCAGGCTTACTTGCGTCAGATGCACATCCGCCACAACATCATCGAAGACTTTGGCGAAGTGATCATGACCGCCTACGATCGTTTCCTCTCTCTGGAAAAAGAGATGCAGGAATTGATCCCAAGGGCTGAGAAGAACAAATTTGCCGCTGCCAAGCTCGTTGCCATCCAACGCAAACTTCTCAAAAGGGAGCTCGCAGCAGGCCGTACCCTCGATGAATTTAAGAAAGACGTCCGCATGCTTCAACGGTGGATGGATAAGAGCCAGGAAGCCAAACGGGAGATGGTCGAATCGAATTTGCGCTTGGTTATTTCAATTGCGAAAAAATACACTAACCGCGGTCTTTCCTTCCTCGATTTGATCCAAGAAGGGAATATGGGCCTGATGAAGGCTGTCGAGAAATTCGAGTATCGCAGAGGCTATAAGTTTTCAACCTATGCGACCTGGTGGATCCGCCAAGCTGTGACGCGCGCGATTGCTGATCAAGCCCGTACGATCCGTATCCCTGTACACATGATTGAAACGATCAATAAAGTGCTCCGCGGCGCAAAAAAGCTCATGATGGA
>DASUCX010000115.1:0-8163 GCA_036275855.1 Rhabdochlamydiaceae bacterium | reverse complement strand
GGTTTGTCTATCAAAAAGAGGGCAGTATTATTAATACGGCCTCCTTTTTGATAGACGAACCGCGGGAGCTTTCACGCAGGTCAAAATGAAAAAATTCACCGCCCCACAGTATATGTTCCCTTTTGATGCAATCATTTTGATTGAATTTGCAAGCAGGGGCCCCTCTTAACAGCCCCTCAACGCTTAAATCTTCATCAATTTCAGGCCAATGGATGCCATAACCACCTCCACAGACTTCCCAATGGGCTCTCTTTTGCGGAGTTGCTTTCAGTAATTTAGGATACCAAGTTAATGGAACTGAAATAGAACGGCCGTCCCTAAGATCTACGATCAACGAACTTCTAGTGAAATAAACCGCTTCAACACGCTCATCAATACAACCTTTTTTACGAACAGAAATACTCATGCCATTTATCCAAAAATTGTTTTTGGTGTTCGATTGCCAATTCTTGCAGTGCATTGATCTCTTTTTGGCGAAATCCCAAATTTTTAGCCAGCGAAATTTTTCGTAGCCAAAATTGGAAGGATCGACCGGATGGTAATTATGGGGGATTTTGCTCGCTATTCCTGCTTCCATATTGACAGATATTCGTTGATAGTTTGCATAGGAGAGGATGCACCACAGAGCGCAGTCAAAAACCAAATTTTGAAATTTCTTGGGTATAACTCTTCTTCCTGCGAAAAGTTCCCAGCGTCTCCGTCTGCATCTCGATCGCCCGATTGTCAGGACCAAACATGAATGTCACTTGCTCATTGCCTGAGTTAATCGTCGGCCACAGCAAGGTAAACGTATCATTACTCCAAGCGAGTAGCCGGCCTTTCCAAAGTGCAGGCCCCGCCTCCAGAATCAACCCTCCGTTTTCTGTTCTAATCTTAATCAATCCATACAAATTGCTCTCAAAAACCCCGGTGTATTGTTCAAGAGAATGACTCGGAGGTAATGCACCTGGAGGTTTAGGAGCGATTTTGAAAAGACCCTCTATAGATTCTTCCATCTTCACGATCCCGGCCTCGACATTCGTCCTGCTTTTTCCCAGATATTTCTCTAAAAACTTAGCTCGTATCACTTCGGGCAGCGGGGTCAGGTTGAGATTACTCAAAATGCAGATGCCCAGTTTAAGTTCTGGAATGAGCGTTACATTGGTCCGCACTCCATCGAGAGCTCCCCCTTTTTCAACAATCATGAATCCGTTGTAATTGTAGTTGCCCCACCCGAGCCCGTAGCTGAATGAAGCATTGGAATTGATGGGCGGTGCTTCAGAAAAAGAAGCTTCCGACACCATCGAAGGAGCAAAAATTTCTCGTACTGTCGCCTGCTTTAAAAGGCGCTTTCCTTGAAAAACTCCCCCATTCAAATGCATGATCATAAATTGCGCCATATCAGTCGCTGTTGATGTAATGCCGTCCGCTCCGGGAAATCCCCCTACCTGATCTAAGGCAATTACCGCTATTTTCCCATTGATCATCGCATGAGCAGCTGCAACATTTTGCTGGTCTTTATGGGTTGCAAAACCACTTCTTTTCATCTCTAAAGGAATGAGCAATTGGGTGGAGATTGCCTTTTCCCAAGAGGTCTTGAATATTCTTCCCAAGAGCTCTCCTGCTACAAAAAAACCGACGTTGGAGTAGTTCGCGAGATTACGAAAACTCGTTGCAGGCTCGATGAAGCGAACACGATAGAGAATTTCCTCAGAGCTATAGCCCATTTTGCCTAAGAGATCTCCTCTAAAAGCCGGAAGACCCGTGCGATGTGCCAGAAGATCGCGTGCCGTCGCAAAACGGGATGGATAAGAATCTTTCAGAGCAAACTGAGGCAAATTTTTAATAATTTCTTCATCCCATTTTAAGAGTCCCTTATCAACCCCCACGCCTAGCCCTGCAGCGGTAAATACCTTAGAAACCGAAGCCAGCTGAAAAATAGTCTCTGGGTCCACCGGTCCGCTTTCATCAATCCGTCTCACTCCAAATCCTTTGACAAAGAGAACCTTGTCTCCTTGGACAACCGCTACCGCAACACCGGGAACTTTCCATTGAACCCGCATCTCCTCAACCCACCGTTCAAATTCACTCCAACCTTGAGCATATAAACTTGCAATTGAAATAATAAATGCAATTAAAGTCTTAATCATATTCTCTAATTAACATATTTATATTTTTATAAACAAATTAATATAACAACAATTCCAAGAAATTAAATAATTTGCATTGATAATTCGAGGAGAAGAATGGTAAAATGAGACCTATGAAAGTATCAATTGGGACTGGCGGTTATGCAGCGGGATGCTTAGTTCTTGGGGTCTTGAACGCTCAGAAAAATCCAGCCGTGTGGATCACGACATTTGCCCTTGGAGTTTTAGCCGGATTGTGGTTAGGCAACTTGATGGCGAGCGATGTTCTCAAGCATCAAACGACAACAGTTGATGTAGAAGCCACTAAAAACAAAAAGGGTCTAGAATCCGCAGAGGCAGCTGTCAAAGCCGGAGCAGGACCGATGCAGGCGCTCAACAAACTACTTTGGTCCCAGGCCCCAACCGTTGACGAGCTCAAAGCCTCCATCAACGGGACTTCCCCAGAAGCCAAGACAGATAATGCCCTGAATGTACTTATCTTTCATTCCATCCCCGGTAAATACATGACAGCTTTCCATTTACTCGTTAGCGGAGTGAATTGGATACCCACGATTGATGCATGTGCCGCATTTTGCAAACGGATCCCGGCCGAATTCGAACAATTAGGCTTCATGGCAAACGTCATATCCTTTTTTGCTCTCGGCTTCCAAGTCGGATCATCGATTCAACTGGGAAGGCTTTGGTGCACTCCAAATCCCGGCTTGCAACAAAAGTTGAAAGCGGTTGTCCTTTGACCCCATCTCAATATTAACCAGGATCGGTCAACAGATCAGGACTTTTTCATCAGCTTTCTTCGATCCGTCTTTTGAATATAACCATCGTCTGTCCATAGCTTTTCTTCACGTCTAATGCTTCAGAGTAGATTGCCGAGTAAAAATTCTACATATTCTTCTGCTTTATATGGAAGGTGTCGACCCGAACAGCAAGGCTCAGGTTGAAGTCTCTTCAAGAAGATGGCTTTATTTTGCGACTCGGCACCTCTGAGAATGATCCAAACGTCACCTATGTGCCGACTCGAAAATTCTTATGATTGGTAGTTAAGAAGTTGCTACCGATGAAGGGCGCGGCCATGCAAGGCAAGCGCTGCCTCTTTGAGGGCTTCCGAAAGCGTCGGATGCGCATGGGGAGTGTGGGCAAGCTCTAAGGTCGTGAGGCGGTTTTGGATCGCCAGGGCTCCGGCCGAAATGAGTTCTGAGGCGTGCGCCCCAATGATATGGACTCCTAGAATTTGATCGGTGGCTTGATCCGAAACGATTTTCACAAAACCGTCTTCTTCCCCTGTACATTTTGCACGAGAATTGATCTTGAAGGGGAACATCCCTGTTTTAACGGTAGCACCCAGCGTTTTGGCTTCGGCTTCTGTCAGGCCGACGGCAGCCACTTCCGGGTAGGTATAAATCACATTGGGGATGGCGAGATAGTTCACACTAGGATTTTGGCCGGCGATGATCTCAGCAACGGCGACTCCCTCTTCAGAGGCTTTATGGGCCAGCATCGGACCATCGACGATGTCTCCGATAGCGTAGATATTTGGAACGGTGGTGCGAAACCGGTGATCAATGGGAATGGCCCCCTTTGCGGTAGGAGTGATGCCAACCGCTTCTAATCCAAGATGTTGAGTGTAGGGCCTCCGTCCAACAGAAACAAGAACGATATCGCCTTTCAGTTGTTCTTGGCCAAGCCGGAGGGCGACTTCAGTGGAGGAGAGTTCGGCTCCAGTGACCTTCGTCGAAAGCCTGAAGGCCATTCCCTGCTTGGTCAAGATCTTTTGGAGCTCTTTAGAAATCGATTCATCGAGTGTTGGACAGATTTTATCAAGAAACTCGACAAATTCGACTTTGCTTCCCAACCGGCTGTAGACCGAGCCAAGTTCGACGCCGATAACGCCTGCTCCCACGACGAGAAGTCTTTCGGGGACTTTGGCAAGCGAGAGAGCTCCCGTTGAGGAGACGATCTTCTTTTCATCAAACGGAAGAAACGGCAGGCTAATAGGCTCAGAGCCCGTCGCCAGAATAATGTGCTTAGCCCCAATCTGCTCTCCAGCGACTTGTACAACGGTTGAAGAGATGAGCTTGGCAGCCCCGGGAAGGAATGTGATCTTGTTTTTTTGGAAAAGAGCGGCAATTCCTTCATTGAAGGAGGTGACGACTTTTTGCTTCCGCTTCATCATATCTTGGAAAGAATATGAGTATTTTTCTGCCTTCAATCCGTACTGCTCGGCTTCATGGACCATTTTCCAATAGAGTTCTGAAGCATGCAGTAATGTCTTTGAAGGAATGCAGCCAATATTGAGGCAAGTGCCGCCCAGCTCTTTCCGCTTATCGATACAGGCCACTTTAAATCCGAGCTGCGCAGCACGGATAGCTGCGACGTAGCCACCCGGTCCCGATCCGATTATAACGACATCAAATGTGTTCATTAGGGTCTTCTAAATGTTCTTTCATATGCACAAGGAATTGCACCGCTTCTTTCCCATCGATGATCCGGTGGTCATACGAAAGTGCCAGATACATCATCGGACGGATCACGACTTGATCATTGAGGGCAATGGGCCGTTTTTGGATGGCATGCATGCCTAAGATCGCACTTTGAGGAGGATTTAGAATAGGAGTCGAAAGAAGCGATCCAAATGTCCCTCCGTTGGTAATCGTAAAGCATCCGCCGCGGAGATCATCCATGGAAATACCACCGGACCGGGCTCTAGTGCTATAATCGACGATCTGTTTTTCAATCTCTCCAAACGTCGCGCTGTCACATCGTCTCACGACAGGGACCATGAGTCCCTTATCTGTCGAAACAGCAACACCGATATCGAAATTCGGGAAAGCCACCATGTCATCGCCTTCAATATAGGCATGAACATCCGGAAACGTTTTTAAGGCAGAAACAGCGGCTTTAATGAAGAACGACATAAATCCAAGTTTGACGCCATTGCGGGCTTGGAAATCGGCCTGTTCTTTGGTCCGGATTTCGATGATCTTAGTCATGTCGACTTCATTGAAGGTCGTCAGCATCGCCGTAGTGTTTTTGACTTCGACAAGCTTCTGCGCAATCGTTCTGCGAAGAGAGCTCATCCGCTTTCGATCTCCTGAAACCGCAGGAACTGCTTTCGGCGCTTTCATTCCCGCCAAGACATCGGGAGCCATTTTGCGTGCTGAAGGGCCAGACGTTGCAGGTGCAGCCGTAGCAGAGACAGGAGCAGGAGTAGAGGCCGGAACTGCGACATCGGTATCGACAGTTCCAATGACTTGTCCGATTTTGACAGTATCGCCGACTTTCACTGAAAGAGAAAGACCTCCCGCCTGAGGCACGTAGAGGACCTGGTTGACTTTATCGGTCTCAAGCTCAACGACTTCTTCATCGCGCCGGACAATAGAGCCGCTGGCTTTGATGATGCGGCTGATCGTCGCTTCCGAGATCGACTCTCCCATTGCGGGAACTTTAATCTCTATCTTCACCCAAGAGCCTCCTGGATCATTTGATCGTACTGTTTTTTATGAAGCGCATAGGAACCGGCAGCTGTCGATGAACTTGGGCCACGGCCCACATATCGGACCGATTTTCCCAGGGCTGTTTCTAAAATTGGCCGAAGGTAGTTCCATGCTCCCATATTGCTTTGCTCTTCTTGGACCCAATAAATTTCTTGGGTACTTTTATACTTCTCTACCATCTTTTGGAATTTTTCACGATGAAAGGGATAAAGTTGTTCGATTCTAAAGACGACAATATCGTCTCTTTTCCGCTCTGTCACAAGATCGTAATAGACTTTTCCGCTGCAGAAGATCACTCTTTTAGGGTTTCCGATTTTCTCATCGAAAAACTCTTCAAATGTCCCTGTGGTAAAATCGCTCAGAGGGCTTAAACAGAGATGATTTCTGAGCAGCGCTTTGGGGGTAAAAATCACGAGCGGTTTCTGCTCTTTTTTTACCGTTTGACGACGCAGCAAATGAAACAGCTGCGCAGGCGTTGTGCAATTGACGATCTGCCAATTGTCATCACCAGAAAGCTGGAGATATCTCTCTATCCGCGCGGAAGAGTGTTCAGGCCCCTGCCCTTCATAGCCATGAGGCAGTAGCAGCGTAATGCCGCTCCTGTGGCCCCATTTTTGCTCTGAACACGCAATAAATTGATCGATGATGATCTGTCCACCATTGGCAAAATCTCCGAACTGGGCTTCCCAAATGACCAATGAATGGGAATAAAACAAGCTGTAACCAAACTCAAACCCCAACACCGCATATTCAGAAAGCGGAGAATCAAAAACATCGAACGGCGCTTTTCCATTTTTCAAATGCGACAGAGGAAAATACCGTTTATCCTCGATGAGTTGATCAACCCACATCGCATGTCGGTGAGAAAACGTTCCCCGTCTTGAATCCTGTCCTGAAATCCTCACACGCACTCCATCGGCAAGGAGCGAAGCGTAGGCGAGGTGCTCTCCCATCCCCCAATCGATCGTCGGTTGATTTGGACCAGCTTTGACCATGGCAGCACGCTCTTCCATGAGCCGTTTGAGTTTAGGATGGAGATTAAAGCCATCAGGCACACGGCAAAAATCATCCGCAAGACCCATCAATGTTTGTGCCGGCACAGCCGTTGGAAGCGGAGCAAATGGGTCTTCTTTAGCCGGCACTTCAAGGGCAGGAGGTTTAGAGGCAACTTGATCTAATGCCGTCTGGAGAAGATTTTTAAATTCTGTCTCGATTTTTTCTCCTGCTGCCACATCCAAAATCCCTTCTTGGATCAGGCTTTCTTTGTAGAGCTCGCGGATCGATTTTTTCTGCCGGATGATCGTATTTTCTATCGGCTGAGTAAACGCAGGTTCATCGCCTTCGTTATGTCCGTATTTCCGATAGCAATAAAGATCTAAAAACACATCGCAGTTAAACTTCTGCCGGATCTTTAAAGCCAGCAGCATCGCGTAGACACAAGACTCGGGTTTTTCGGCATTCACATGGAAAACAGGCGCTCCAAAAGCAAAAGCAATATCCGTGCAGTACTGTGTCGACCGGCCGTCTTTGGGTAGAGTCGTAAAACCGATCTGATTGTTGATGACAATGTGGAGCGTGCCTCCGGTCTCATATCCCTTCAATTGACTTAGCTGCAGCGTCTCGTAGACAACGCCTTGGCCTGCGATCGAGGCATCACCATGAACGAGGATCGGCAAGACTGTTTCGTGCCCTTTCAGCTCTTGTTTGGCCCTGGCTTGTCCTTCAACAACAGGATCGACCGCCTCTAAATGACTCGGATTTGCAGACAAAGTGATCGTTATTTTTTCACCCGATTTTGTTGGAAGCGATCCGACAAACCCTTTGTGGTATTTCACATCGCCTGACCCGAGCTCAAGATCAGAAATATAATGCGATTCAAATTCGTTAAAAATCGCTCTGTACGATTTGTTCAGGATATTGGCAAGCACATTTAAACGGCCCCGATGGGCCATGCCAAGCACGACCTCCTGGATTCCCTCTCCCACACCCGCTTCGATCACAAATGCCAACATAGGGATGAACGTCTCTCCACCTTCCAGGGAAAACCGTTTTTGCCCGACATATTTGGTATGTAGAAACGTCTCAAAAAGTTCAGCGCGGTTGAGCTGATGAAAGATCTCTAATTTGTCCTCTTTTGAAAACGGCAGGGTAAAATTCGGCTCGATGATCTTTTGAAGCCAGCTTTCTAACTCAGGCTTTCTCAGACCCATGTACTCGACCCCAATCGCTCCGCAGTAGGTCTTTTCTAAAGCCGCAATAATTTGGCTTAAGGCCGCCTCTCTTTCTGGCAGAAACCCGCAGGTCGGATATGAGTTATCGAGATCCGTTTTCTGAAACCCTAAATTCTCCAGAGATAATTCTCGAACCTCCGCCTTTGGGGCAAATAGTGGGTTATCATTCGCCTTGAGATGGCCATAGGTCCGATATGCCTCAATGAGATGGAAAATTTTTAAATCCGAGCTAGGGAGCGTACTCAAAAGATTTTGCCGTCCGGGCTGATGTGAAAGCTCCCGCGGATCCGCTATCGACAACGGGGGTTGTAT
>DASUCX010000114.1:0-6863 GCA_036275855.1 Rhabdochlamydiaceae bacterium | reverse complement strand
AAATACCCCACCATTAACCCGTAATGCAAAAATTTAAGCCATTCGGCGTTAACTTTTTCTACCTGTGTTCTATTTTCACGCCCCAAACATCCTTTGAAATTCTCCCATATGTAATGGAACACATGAGTCAGAACAAGCCCTTGCTCCGTCACATAAAGATACGGATTGGGCTTAGCTTGACTTAAGTTTTGAAGTAAAGCGCTATAGGCAGCTCTCTCGAATCTTTTGAGATAAAAGTCAGGGCACGCTTCAGCATAAACTGTCATGGACGGATGTTATAACATCTTTATAAAGAGTTGACTTGTTCTGGGATTTGAGAAAACAATTTTTTGAAGTAATGGATCGTCCGATCTAACCCTTCTTCTAACATGATCTTGGGAGTCCATTGCAATTGTTGCTCGGCAAGGCTGATATCGGGTTTGCGTTGCTTCGGATCGTCTTGGGGAAGCGGTTTGAAAACAAGGCGGGAAGAAGAGCCTGTCATCTTAAGAATGAGCTCAGCGAGCTCTAAGATGTGGAATTCGGCAGGGTTACCGAGGTTGACAGGGCCGGTAAACTCAGGACCGGAATTCATCATACGAACGAACCCTTCGATCAAATCATCGACATAGCAAAAAGAGCGGGTCTGATTCCCTTCACCATAGATCGTGATCGGATCGCCGCGGAGCGCTTGAACAATAAAATTAGAAACCACGCGGCCATCCTGCGGATGCATCCGCGGACCGTAGGTGTTGAAAATTCTCACGACTTTAATCGGCAGATTAAACTGCCGGTGGTAATCGAAGAAAAGCGTTTCAGCGCACCGTTTGCTTTCATCATAGCACGAGCGGGGACCGATCGGATTGACATTGCCCCAGTACCTTTCATGTTGTGGATGGATTTCGGGATCTCCGTAGATTTCGCTGGTAGAGGCTTGGAGTATTTTTGCATTCTGGCTTTGGGCCAGAGAGAGCATGTTGATTGCTCCGTGGATGCTGGTCTTTGTCGTTTGGACAGGATCGGATTGGTAATGGATCGGGGAGGCAGGACACGCTAAATTGTAGATCTCGTCGACTTCAACATTCAGTGGAACACAGACGTCATGGCGAATCAACTCAAAAAAAGGGTTATCGAGAAAAGGAACGATATTTTGTTTTGAGCCTGTAAAAAAATTATCCAGGCAAAGGACCTCATAGCCCCCATCGCAAGCTTGGGCTAAAAGTCTTTCGCAAAGATGGGAGCCGAGAAAACCAGCCCCCCCTGTAACCAATACTCTTTTTTTCATCACCTAGCTACTATATTAGAATCGGTTAATTTGATTCATCACTTGTAAAATCAATTCAACAAACGTAAACAGCATCAGGACGGTTAAAACGAGCTTTCCCCCTGGAAGCTGGGGAAGCTGGGGAAGCTGGATGTTTTGATGCTCGTATTTTTTCAAATATCTCCCAACCCAGACCATGACGGGGGGCAGCAACCCGAAAAGCAATGCGCAGCTGATGCCGCCCGCATATTCCAAGGCAGTAATAAAAATATCGGGATAGAGCATCGCAATGATCATCGGCGGGAAAAAGATCCCCATGCAGAGAGCGATTTTTTTAATCCCTTTCTTTTCGATCTTGAGGCCATCGGCGACAAAGTCCAAAAAAGCTAGTGATAAAGCAATGTAGGAAGTCGTGAGCACCAAGAAAGCAAAACAGCTGCCGATCTTAAAGACCCAAGGATTTTGAAGTAATTCCTTGAGGGGCATTACGGCGGTTTCTCCGCGAGTTTTAGCTTGAATCAGCGTATCGACAGGGATAATCCCCAAGATGAGCAGCTCCCAGATCAGGTAGACAATCAAAGGAATCGAGCTCCCGAGAATAATCGAAAGCCTCACCTTCTTGACATCACGGTCCATGTAGGTCATCAGTGTCGGGATGATCAATTGGTAAGTAAAAGCTGTAAATAAGACCGGGAGCGCGGGCCAGGCTTTGCTCCAATCAGCATATTTCAAAAGATCGATATCAACCCTACCTACAGAAAATATAATAAACAGCACATAGGTGATCAAAACACCTGTCATCATGACCAGGTTGAACCGGTCGACCGAACGCGTCCCCATATAGACAACTGGAGAAAAAATCAGGACATAGACCACCATCGCAACATTTGGAGGCAATGCAAGGCCAAAACTTAAATTGAGAATATCGACGAGCGTACTGCCTCCTCCAGAGACATGGGCAATCATCGCTGTAAAGAAAAGAAATAAGTAGACAACCCAGCAGACAGCTTTACCAATTGGTCCCAGCAGCCGATGGGTCATGGTGATGAGGTTGGCTTCGGCTGGCATCCAAGTGCAGACCTCGAGGAGCAAAAGGCCGGTGCATAACATAAAGAACCAAGTGAGGATGTAGACAAACGTTGCAGGAACAAATCCTCCAGGGCCTGTTGCGACTGGAAGCCCAAGCATCCCTACCCCGATCGTCGTGGCAGCGATTAACAAAGTTCCTCCGACAACATGTCCTAAATTCCGCATGATGTGCATATATAAAAATCTCCACCCTAAAATTTAAAAACACCGGAAAAAATTATAAAGTACACATTCTAAAAAAAGCAACCTTGAATTAAGATAGAAAATGATGGAAATAATCAACTTATCTTTACCAGGCTTAAAATTAATCCGACTGAGCGTCTTCGATGATGACAGAGGATTTTTTAAAGAATGTTACAGAAGACCAAGGTATACCGAATACGGTATCGAATGCGAATTCGTTCAAGATAATCTTTCCTATTCTAAAAAAGATGTGGTCCGCGGGATGCACTACCAAAGCGAGCCGGGCCAAGCAAAGCTCGTCTCTGTCCTCCAGGGAAAAATTTACGATGTCGCGGTCGATATCCGTCCAGACTCCCCCTACTTTGGAAAATGGGAAGGCGTCTATTTGAGTGCAGACCAACATGAGCAGCTGTTTGTTCCGATTGGATTTGCCCATGGTTTTTGTGTCGTCAGCGAAGGCGGCGCTCATGTCCATTACAAAATCAGCGCTGTGTACGACCACTCAACGGAAAAAACGTTCCGCTTCGATGATCCGCATGTGAATATCCAGTGGCCGACAAAAACGGCCGTCGTTTCAAATCGCGATCAGTCGTCGCCTTACTTTCAGGATATTTTCCGATGAAACTGTGGATAACAGGAGCAAGAGGGCTTGTCGGAACCGCGCTGAAAAATCGCTCTCGGAATGAACAAATCGACTCTATTGCAACGACACGTCAAGAGCTCGATATTTCTTCGCTCAAACACATCAAAGACTTTCTCCATAGCGCAGCAGGAAAAGATATCACGCACATCATCAACTGTGCAGCGTACACCAATGTCGATCAAGCAGAAAAAGAACCGGATTTTGCCCATCAAATCAACGCGATTGGCCCTGAAAATCTAGGAAATGTTGCACACAATTTTGATCTAAAGCTGATCCATTTGTCATCGGATTATGTGTTCGGGATCGCAGGAAACAAACCTTTTACAGAGAACGATCCATGCAAACCGGTCAGCACCTATGCGCGAACAAAATATGAAGGGGAGCAACGTCTTTTAGATGTTTTTCCGCAAGCCTGTATCTTAAGAACCTCATGGGTATTCGGACAAGGCGGAAAAAACTTTGTCTCTTCGATTCTTGACAGGATCCAAAAAGAAGAAAAAATCTATGTCGCCAGTGACCAGAGAAACCGCCTCACCTATGTCCAGGATCTATCTCAAGTTATTTTATCACTCCTTTGCCACTCAGGGATTTTTCATTTTGCCAATCGAGGAGAAACCTCGCGCTTTGAAGTCGCCCAGCAGATGTTCGAGACAGCTCAAGACCGAGGCATTCCGCTCGCCTGCAAAGAAATCTTCGCCGTCAATTCATCGACTTTTCCGCAGCTGGCTCAAAGGCCGATCTATTCTGCTCTAGATACCACCAAGATAGAAAATCTCTTAGGGATTGCTCCCCGATCTTGGGAAACAACGATCAAGGAATTTATCCATGCGCTTTAAACGGATTTTAGTGACCGGAGGAGCAGGGTTCATCGGGTCTGCCTTCATCCGCTCAGGTCTTCAAAAAATGGACCAAATCGTCAATGTCGATCTTCTGACCTATGCTGGCCATGAGAAAAATATGGCCGATTTTATCAATAATCCGCGTCATATTTTTATTCGGGCCAATATCTGCGACTCTGTTTTAATCAAACGTCTCTGTCAAGAATATCAACTTGAAGCGATCGTCCATTTTGCTGCAGAGAGCCATGTCGACCGCAGCATCCAAGAGCCCTCTGTTTTTTTAGAGACCAATGTTTACGGCACTTTTGCCCTTCTTGAAGTTGTCAGGCAGCTGCCCCATCTGCACTTCCATCATGTGTCGACAGATGAAGTCTATGGCTCGCTGGAAAACGGTATGTTCAATGAAACTTCTTCCTATCGGCCCAATTCGCCTTATGCTGCTTCCAAAGCTGCTTCCGATCATTTTGTCCGTGCTTGGGGCCATACGTATGGACTTTCAACGACAATGTCTCACTGCACCAATAATTATGGTCCTTATCAGCATGAAGAGAAATTTATTCCGCATATAATCCGTAATTGCCTTCAAGGCAATCCTTTACAGGTTTATGGCGAAGGAATTAATGTCCGCGACTGGCTCTATGTCGACGATCATGCAGAAGCCCTCTGGATGATTTTAGAAAAAGGGAAACCGGGAGAAGTCTATGATATCGGCGGAGAAACCCAGATGCGTAACATCGATCTCTTACATACACTAATCGATTGTTTGGCACCCCGGCTTGCTAAAGATGCCAAAAAACTGCATAGCCTCATCACATTTGTCAAAGACCGCCCTGGCCACGACTTAAGATATGCGATCGATTGCAGCAAAATTAAAACCGAGCTCGGATGGACGCAGCGACATACGCTTCCTCAAGGGCTGGAAAAAACCGTTGCATGGTATCTCAAGTGAAAAAAATCGCCTGTGTCATCCCTGCCCGTTTGAAATCGACTCGGTTTCCACGCAAGATTTTAGCGCCTATCCATGATAAACCTCTCATTCAATGGGTCTGGGAAGCCGCAAAATCGGTTCCATTTTTTAATTCGGTGACCATTGCCGTCGATGCGGAAGAAACGGCCGAGATGGCAAGATCTTTTGGCGCCCATACGGTCATGACAGAAGAGAGCTGCCCCTCAGGGACAATGCGCCTCGGAGAACTTTTGCGGCGGAAAAAAATCGATGCCGATGTGTTTGTCTGCTGGCAAGGAGACGAGCCGTTTTTACATCAACAGATGATCGGCGAGCTTTTACAAACAGCCCAGTCCGATATTTCAGATGTCTGGACACTGAAAAAAAAGATCATTAAGTCTGAGGATGTTCTTTCTCCTCATGTCTGCAAAGTGGTGACCGACCAGGATGGCTATGCGCTCTATTTTTCACGCGCTCCGATTCCATTCCACCGGGATATAACAGAAACGATTCACTACAAACACCTTGGGATCTACGCCTATACCAAAGACGCTCTAAGCCGCCTTATCGAGCTACCCACCTCTCATTTAGCGGAAGCAGAGCAACTCGAGCAGCTCAATTTCCTCTATCACGGCTTGAAAGTCCGCGTCCATGAAACTTCTCATGAGGGATTTGGGATCGATATCCCCGAGCATTTAGAAACAGCTCACGTCTTGGCATCGGCTTTTCTAACTAGGAAGTAATGTTTCTTCTTTTTTCCTTCTTTAATGCAAAGAATGTGAGCCGTTTCGTGTTTTTTGGGACAAAATACCCAGAATGGTTTATCTCTAAAGTACGGTTTACCAGCGAGTTCTACCTTAAAGGGAACTTTCTCTTCTTTTGCGTCTCTTCCCTTGGCGGGTAATTGATCGACGTTATGCCAATTGTTTACGATCAACTCCATGCGCTTAAGATCGTAAAGTCTTTCAAACTCAAGATCAAGAAGCGCTTTACGCTCTTGGTGGAGACACTTGATAGATGAGCGCAAGAAATACGTAGAAAAAAGCCCTACCAAGAAAATGGCAATAACAATTTCCAATAAAAAGAAGGGCTTTTTCCGCTGCATTTTATGGTAGGAAGTATATGACGAGATAAATCAAAAAACCAGACGAATCATTTTTTATATAACCCGAAGTGGGCGAAAGTCTAGGTAGTCTGCAGCCGTCAGCAGATACTTCACTCCTCTGACCTGCCCGAACATCGGCTTATCTTTCTTCAAATTATGCAAATGTCCGAAAACACAAATCTGAACGCCGAACTCTTCAAGAATGGTAGAAGCCCTCGAAAGCTGCAGGTCGGCTGAAATCGGTGGATAATGGGTCATGGCAATTTTGAGTTTGGCGGAAGGATTCATCTGCTTTAAGCTCAACTTGAGACGCTCCAGCTCTCTTTCAAAAATCGGTGCGTCTTGATCACTCCTCTCCTCGGCAGGTCGGGCTTTCGGATTTTCTTGAAAATGGACATACCCATTGAAATTATATTCGGGAGTATCCCAAAGCCGGGTTCCTCCGATGGCGACATCTTTCCAATGAAACGCCGTGTTATGAATAAAATGGACAGAGGGTGGAAAAATGGCTGACATTTTTTTTGCCGAACTCCACCAATAGTCGTGATTGCCGCGGATCATCACCTTAGTTCCCGGAAGCGCATCAATCCATTCCAAATCGATCTTGGCTTCTTCTAGCTTCATTGCCCAGGTGATATCGCCGGGAAGGAGGACTAGGTCTTCTGACTTAATCATTTCTTTCCAAGAAGCCGCCATCTTGGCCATGTAGCCTTCCCAAACAGGACCGAAAACGGCCATATTTTTAGAAGGGACGCTATGTGCCAAATGAAGGTCTGCCAGTGCCCAGATTTGCATGAACCTATCTCAATAAATTT
>DASUCX010000113.1:0-6071 GCA_036275855.1 Rhabdochlamydiaceae bacterium | reverse complement strand
TAAGCCCTAAATAGGCGTTGCCGACTCCAAAGATCAATCCCAACACGATTCCGAGAATGACAGCTCGGAGGGTGAACTCGGTCATTTTCGATTCGGCAGACACGTACGGCTTGAACATTTTAGACTCCCGAGAGGTAGTACCCCGTTAACAACGTTTTTGCCCATAGGATTGCGTCAAAACCCCGAGGTTAGAATATCGTAAAGCTAGCTGTATTAACTTAATACAGCGCGCTTTACGATCTTCAAACCACGGGAGTTTTCACGTCAATCCTATGGGCAAAAACGTTGTTAACAGGGTACTAGTTGTGAAACTCCGATTTGGGCTCCAAAGCGAGCTTCGCAACCACCTCTTCCGTAAAAATATTATTTACTACAGAATCTTTCATTTTTTAGCTAGGTTATTCAAAGTTTTTGGGGTGCATTAATGGTTAGGCTGATTGTGGAATTGAACTAATTACCACAAACTATCCTGCAAATCCTGCCGCTTCGCGATCCTGCTCATCCTGCTTTCTTCAGGTATAGAACAGGATGGGCAGGATCGCGAAGCGGCAGGATTTGCAGGATGGTTTTACCAAAGATAAAGTTCTCTAGCCTAACGTTAATTGCACCGCCGAAAAAACGAGAAGTGAAAGGATCGCAATTAAGAAATACTTTAACGAATTTGATTAACTAGACACTAGATTTTTTTCCCCGTTGGATAGAGTGGTCTGAAATCTTCCATGCGAGGAGTGCAAAGAGCTTCAAGATCCAAACTTTTGCCAGCTTCTAGAGGCTGAGGGGGAATATGAGCGCGGTAAATCCATATCGCGTCTGTTATGGTTTCAGCAATCGCAGCGGTTCCTCTGCAAAAAGGAGGATTATTGGCGAGCAACCAATGAAAGTCAGAGATGGCTTCCCTTAATTTTTCTGCATCTTTTAATAATCCCTTGTTGTAACAATTTGCAGTGTAAAGAAAAAGAGGATCGTTTTCTTGCCAAAAATTGTTATAAGGATGTTCAAGCGTATCTAAAAGTGAATCGGCTTTTTTGAGGGTATGCAACTCGCCATCAACTGTTATTTTAGTAAGGGCATTTGATACCAGTCGATTCCTATAGTGGGCATAAGGTCCTATTGTAGGGACGCCAATTGTATTGTTCTTTTTACGTCCAAAGGCGTCGGAATCTTTGCTATGCAAAATGGAAGCCGTATGTTGGCGTTTTACTCCTAGGGCTGTGAGTAAATGACGGAAAGATGCAACCTTGTCGCCCGTTTTTTCATTTTCTTTCATGCTCCAAAGGGTAAATTTTAAACTTTTTCTTTGTTCTTCCTGATACCTGACTTGACTAATTTTGTTTCCGTATATTTTGAGGTGATCTTTATTGAGAGAGCGGTCATAGGTTTTGTAATGAAGCAAAGCGGGGAATTGTCTCTCGGCCTCCCCCTCTTCAAACCATTTCTTCTGACTTATCGATTGGAGGCGATTCTCTTCAGAACAAGCACAACCCTTTTCTTCGAGTAATTTTTGGATTTCAATATAACCATACATACACGCCTCAGAGAACATCGCTTTTTGCTCATCCTCTGTAAAGTTAGAAGGAGGAGAAAAGGAGAAGAGAGTTTCCAAGATCTTAGCGTGTCCTCGCAGTAGCGAATTCCTAATAAGCTCTTTTATGTCTACGTGATTTTGAAGATCGAGATGCTGCCGTGTAGTATCCATCACCGATTTTACCCCTTCCTCATCCCCCATTTTGCAGTAAAAAGAGAGGCATATATTAATCAACCTAGAAGATTGCTCGACAGTTGCAAGGACGAATTTATGAAGTAGTGCGGTGATGATGGGGTAATCTAGGTAACCGTCTAAAGTGTTTTTAGTTTGGCTATCAGCTCCAATCAGTTCGATTGACAAGGGGTAATATTTGATACTCATTTGAAATAGATTTTCCAATCCCTGTTTTGCATAAAATTCAAGTAAATCTAGGTTGTTCTTTAGCACATGACCAATTGCTCGAGGTGTTTTTTTATCAATCGATTTGATATCTAATCCAGCTGTGATCAAATATTGAGCCATTTCGATAGAAGAGCAGTTGTAGATGCAAATTTTTTGTATTTTCGGATCTTGCAGAGTGCGAGAGTGTGAAGAAATAATTTTTTTTACTTCTTCGATTTTATTTTTTGTTAAATTTTCTCGTAAAACATCTATTGGCTGTGAAATGCTGCCTTGTTGATTTGGATTCGGGCTAGTTTTATTAGAAAATGTTTTTGAGGCTAGATCCTGTGTTTGTTTGGTCGTTCCATTGTCTGGTCTAACCCGCGTGATGAGCCATCTTCCTAGATAAATCCCAATTCCAGCAACGGCTAGGCCTAGAAAAGCAACTAGCTTATTATGGCTTGCAAAGTTAAATAAAGAGTTTATTGCAATTTTCACGTTCTAAGAACAACCTTTAATGGTTTTGTGATATATTGTACTATTAAATACTCATTTTTTCAATAGAATGTTTTGAAAATCAATGTTTATAGTAGAAATTTGATTTGACAAGGACAAAGCTCATTGGACATTGAGAGAATCGATTTTAAAAGGTATAATTTTACGGATGAGTATGCAATCGGACTATAAGTACGGATTTGTGACTGAGATCGAGGCGGAGACCATTCCTAAAGGGTTGGCCGAAGAGACGATCCGTCTGATTTCGTCAAAAAAAAATGAGCCTGCATTTCTCTTAGAATTTCGATTAAAAGCCTTCCGCAAATGGCAAGAAATGCAGGAGCCGACATGGGCTCATGTCAAATACCCGCCGATCGATTATCAAGATATTTGTTATTACTCGGCGCCAAAAACAAAACAAAAACTCAGCAGTTTAGATGAAGTCGACCCGGAGCTACTCCGGACGTTTGAAAAACTCGGCGTTCCGCTTGATGAGCAAAAACGGCTGGCCAATGTCGCTGTCGATGTTGTTTTTGATTCGGTCTCGCTGGGAACAACATTTCAAAATGAGCTCAAAAAAGCCGGCGTTGTGCTATGTCCCATATCCGAAGCTGTTCATCTTTACCCCGAGCTGATTGAAAAATATCTCGGCAGTGTTGTGCCAATTGGCGACAACTACTTTGCTGCGCTCAATTCCGCCGTCTTTTCCGACGGCTCTTTTGTCTATATCCCGAAAGGTGTCCGTTCTCCCATGGAACTTTCGACTTATTTTCGCATCAATGATAAAGAGAGCGGCCAGTTCGAAAGGACGTTGATCATCGCAGAAGAAGGTTCGTATGTCAGCTATCTCGAAGGATGCACTGCGCCGGCATTTGATAAAAATCAGCTACATGCGGCTGTGGTTGAACTCATTGCGCTCGACAATGCCGAGATCAAATACTCCACCGTCCAAAATTGGTATGCTGGTGATCCTAAGACGGGCGTCGGAGGTATTTATAACTTTGTAACGAAAAGGGGCCGTTGCGCGGGTGTTCGTTCGAAAATCTCCTGGACGCAAGTGGAAGCTGGCGCTGCCATTACGTGGAAATATCCGAGCTGCATTTTGCAAGGAGATGAGTCAGTGGGTGAATTCTACTCCGTTGCGCTCACCAATGGAAAAATGCAGGCCGATACCGGAACAAAAATGATCCATCTCGGAAAGAACACCCGGTCGACCATCATCTCGAAAGGCATTTCCGCCGATCAGTCGCATAATTCGTACCGAGGGCTTGTCAAAATCGCGCCGAGAGCAAAAGATGCCAGAAATTATACGCAGTGCGACTCGATGTTAGTCGGAAATGAGTGCTCGGCCAATACATTCCCAACCATCGAAGTCGCTAACCGGAGCTCTCAGGTCGAACACGAAGCCTCCACTTCTAAAATGAACGAAGAACAGCTTTTTTATTTGCAGTCGCGTGGCATCAGCCGTGAAGATGCGATTAGCCTTGTCGTGAGCGGATTTTGCAAAGACGTTATCAAAGAGCTTCCTCTTGAATTTGCTGTCGAAGCTCAAAAACTGCTCACTTTAAAATTAGAAAACTCTGTGGGATAACATGTTAACCATTCAGGATTTATACGTTTCGATCGATGGAAAAGAGATTTTAAAAGGATTTAGCCTGAAGATCAATCCTGGAGAGGTCCATGCGCTCATGGGACCCAACGGCGCAGGAAAATCGACACTAGCCAAAGTCCTAGCTGGCCATCCTGCCTATGAGATCACCGGCGGCACAATTTTCTTCGATGGGCAAAATATCAATGAGCTCGACCCTGAAGAAAGAGCTAAACTTGGTCTTTTTATGAGCTTCCAATACCCTCTTGAAATCTCCGGCGTGACTAATTTCCAATTTCTCCATGCTGCCTATTCTGCCTGCAAAGGGAAGATCGCCGAAGCTGACTTCGAAAAGCTGCTCGAGCAGAAAATGACGCTAATGAACATGAAAATCGAATTTAAAGACCGAAGCCTCAATGAAGGATTTTCAGGCGGAGAAAAAAAACGGAACGAAATCCTCCAAATGGCTGTTCTTGAACCTAAGATGGCGATTTTAGATGAAACCGACTCTGGACTCGATATCGATGCGATGAAGATCGTTGCCGATGGTGTCAAACAACTGCAGACTCCAGAGCGCGCACTTTTATTGATCACCCACTATCAAAGACTCTTAGACTATATCACCCCCGATTTTGTCCATGTCGTCATCGATGGGAAAATCGTCGAAACAGGTTCCGCAGATCTCGCGATTAAACTTGAAAAACAGGGTTATCATGCCTACTGAAACCTTCCTCTCAGGGCTGCACCGGTATTTCGAGAAGGTGCGCCAGAATGTGCAAACGCACGATCTTTTGAAAGGGATGCGCGAAAAAGCCTGGGACCATTTTCTTGAGCTGGGCCTTCCAGAAAAAAACGATGAAGCGTTCCCGTATGTTCCTCTCCGCAGGCTTTATGAGCACAATGTCAAAGAAACTCCCTACTTTCCATCCAAAGAAAAAATCCTCTCCTCTATCTATCCTGAATGCCGAGGCAGCTATTTCGTTTTCATCAACGGCGCCTATCAACAAGACCTGTCAGACCTTTCTGGACTTTCTAAAAAAATTGTCGCCCTTCCACTTGCCGATGCGATGCGCTCTTATGGCCCTTTTTTACAAAGCCGCTGGAGCAAAACGCTCAAAGAAGAGCCCGATCCTTTTGCTGTGCTGAACCTGGCTCTCCATCCCCAAGGCCTTTTCTTCTATGCCCCGCCTAAAGTTGTCGTAGAAAAACCGGTCCAGACGCTTTTCTTAACCACTGCAGAGACTTTTTCTCCAGCCAGGCTTCAGCTTTTTTTAGCCTCCCAAACACAGGTTCAGTGGATCTCAACGATTGCGGGGGACGGCATCCACAATACATTTTTGGATGTTGCCTTAGAAGACGGTGCTTCCTTTGATCAGACAGAAGCCCCTAGAAACGGATACGGCTGGCATTTAAATCATTTCCGAGCAACGCTCAAACGCGACAGCCGTTTGAAATACTTTGCATTGACACAAGGATCTCGAACAACACGCCATAGCCTGAGAGCTCAGCTTCAGGGAGAAAATGCCGATCTGCTTCTCCAAGGCCTCTGGGACCTTCAAAACAACTCCCATGCCCACACGCATGTTTTTGTCGAGCACGCTGCTCCCCATGCCAGGTCATTGCAGAAGTTCAAAGGCGTCTTGAAAGACACCGCGCAATCGAGTTTTGAAGGCAAAATTTTTGTCCGTCCGCAGGCGCAGAAAACAGAGGCGTATCAGCTGAATCACAATCTTCTGCTCAGCGAAAGCGCTATCGCTCATGCAAAACCCAATCTCGAAATTTTTGCTGATGATGTTAAAGCTTCTCACGGTGCGACCTTTGCTCAAGTTGATGAAGAACAACTTTTTTACCTGAAAAGCCGAGGGATCAGCACAGAAACAGCCAGTCAGCTTTTAATCCGCGGCTATCGGCAAGAAATGGTGAGTCAAATCTCACATGCCTTCATTCGTGAGGAGTTTCAAAATGGTTTTTAACCGCAGCGATTTTCCGATGCTCAAGCAGACGGTGCATGAGAGGCCGCTCATCTATTTAGATTCTGCAGCGACCACGCTCAAGCCCCAAACGGTCATCGATGCGATCTCT
>DASUCX010000112.1:0-3844 GCA_036275855.1 Rhabdochlamydiaceae bacterium | reverse complement strand
TAATAATCGCGATTTCGCTAAATCTAACAAGAGGAAATATGGGTATTTTCGTTAACAGAGCTGCAAGTTCTTTAAGGTATTGTTTTAGCCGTTTAGTTCACCCCTCTAAGGTTTCCTCTGGACGATTCTCCACAAGCCACACTTCTTTTCTTTGCTCCAATTTAGCAAGAAAATTGCTGTATCAAACCCCTTTCAAGAACAACTTTACCATTAGAAATGCACAGAGCATTACAGGCAAGACGTCTTTCTTTAGTCAACTAGTCGCTAGAATCGCAGCTGTAATCACATCCTTTTGTTATTTTTCAAAGACAGCCCAGGCTGCGTCAATTCGGGCTGCATCAAGCGAAGATCTTAAGGCCATCGCTCAGAAACAAGGGGTGATGTGGGAGTGTATTGGTAGAACGCCCGACGCATCTGGTGGATACATCTATGAGTATAAGTTGAGAAAAGAATATGACTACATAACTTTAGAAAAAAGAGGGTATGATCGAACTTTAGATAAGAATTTCGAGGATGAGCTGGATCGTGTGGAGGAGGCAGCTTTTCAAAAGGAATTAGAGATGTTTCCTGCTATCGAATATTCAGCTGACGATATGGATGAGGTTGAAGTACCAAAAACATTGCAAGATCTCGGTTATATGAAAAAAGTTGACAGAAGAGGGATGTATATCAGTTTGCCCGACCAAGAAGCCCTTGAAGCTCGCTATGAAAAAATGCGTAAGGCAAATCCTGCATTGAAACCTCTGAAGATTTTTTCTGGTCAAGGCATAGCGGATGATCTCACCTATATTAAAGCTTTTCTTGAGTACGATGTTCCTCTATCTGAATTTTTACATGATCATATGTTCCATGTCATGCCTACAATGAATTTAATGCTCTCTTCTCCTGAGTACTCTGCCGAAAAAGAGCGTTTGAGAAGAATGGTCTCAACATTTTATCACCCCATCGTTATGGCAGAAAAAGTGATCGACGAAAAACACCTCGATGACCTGAAAGCGCATTTACCCAAAGTAAAAACAGCTTTTGGAAGTGTAGTCGATCTGTTCTGGACCTTTCGAACGATAGAAATGTTCAAAAAAGTCGACAGCGATTTTATCGATACCACATTTTTCGACTATTTGAATGAAGATGATTATTTGAATAAAGAAAAGTATCGATTATTTCATCAAGAAGAGTATCAAGGATTAAGGGACCCGTATCAAGCATTCTGGAAAAGAAGGTTTGGAGAGGAATTAGATCCCGTTGCTCTTAAGGCTCAGTGGAAACAAATAACAACTCTCGGGAAAAAGCCTTAGCAATTAAACAAAGCATTCATGTTAAGTTCTTGGTCAACTGCTGATAGAAAATTCTCATTGTGCTTTACTCCATGGGTCGTAATGAGAGTTGTAAATGTTGATTTTCGAGTGCCGGTTACACTTTCAAAGCAGGTTTTTTTAGCTTGGAGTTTTTTGGAATCTTCTTTGTCGAGGGATAGTTCTTCTTCGTAAAATTTGACTTCGCATAAATTGATGCAATGATCCGCTCGATCGATCGCCAAGTCAATTTCTGCTCCCTTTTCTTTTGATTTTTTAGATGGGCGGTATCTCCATTTAGAGGTCTTGGTTTGGACTGCAGAAAGACCTAGAGCCGCTTTAATTCCCTCAACATGTTTCAGGCAGAGGCACTCATAAGCATGTCCTGTCCAGGTTTTCCAGGCCTGTGTATTCCGTTGTTTAAGCCAATAGTCTGGTTCGCTGCTTTGTAAATCAAGGGCCGGAACTCCTGCATTCCAAGATAAATAAAAAAGAGAATATTCATCGACCAAGAGAAAATGGAAATTTGATACAGATTCTCCAAAAATAGGAAGTTCTGCAATAAACCCTGATTGTTTAAGTTCTTCTAGTCTTTTGCTAAAAGTCCCTCCTGGAGAGATGTTTAATTTTTTGGCCAGTTCTCGATAAGAAAATCCAGATCGAGAAGTTGCCAAAGTTGTGACAATTTTCACATGTTCTTCATGATGTTGAAAAAGAGAGCGGTAGAGTTTATGGAATTCTGAGATGAGCGGGGCACTATATGAAAAGCAGAGCTCTCCTATGATCTGGGGAACAGATTTGCCTCTTTCGATATAAGATAAATACTTAGCAACCCCTCCTATACACATATACAGTTCCAGAAGCTGTTTCCGATCCAATAAGATGTTTTTTTCGGCTAAAAATTCTTCTGTTTCCCTTAATGTGAAAGGTAGAAGTCTTAGTTCCTTTGTCACTCTCCCATGGAGACCTCCTTTATGATGAATGACGTTATCGATCATCCAAGAAGCCGCAGATCCGCACACGATTAGAATTAGATTTGGAGTTTCTGAAAGATGACGATTCCAAAGATGCTCCAAGGCTTGTAAAAACTTAGAACGGGGAGTCGATAGCCAAGGAAGTTCATCGAAAAATAGAATGATTTTCGTGTGTTTTGGAACTTTCTCAATCTCTTTTTGAAGCATGCGGAAAGCAAAAAACCAATTTTTAGGCCTTAGGCTCTCCTTTCCTTTCAAAAATAAGTCCGAGAACTCGTCAGCGAAATTTTGTAGCTGAACTTCGGCTGAGGCATCTTGAATCCCAGTAAGATGGAAGAAGAACCCTTTATCCTTAAAGAAGTTTTTTACCAGGTAAGTTTTACCGATACGGCGTCTTCCGTAAACAGCTAAAAAAGCGGGTTCCTTTGAATCGAGAATTTTTTGTAAGACTTCTTGCTCTTTTTTTCTACCTATTATTTTGTTCATAAAAATTTTCTGCGCTGGTTATATATCTATATATAGCGCAAACGAGGAATAAATGTCAATTTGCGCTGGATAAGGGTGGATAACCAGCGCAAAGTGTCAAAAAAAATGATTTTGCGCTGGTTAAGGTGTTATAGCCAGCGCAGAGATGGTTCTGGGTGGCTAAATTAGCCAAAACTTCAGAGTCACCTCTGATATCATTATTAACTTATTTATAATGAGCTGGTTGTAGTTTTGGATAAACTTTGTATTGACGATCAATTTAGGGTGTTGTAACATACGGATATACACAAGGAGGATGTATTCATGATTAAACAACTGATTAAGCATGGAAATAGCAGAGCACTCGTTATTGATAAAGCTATGTTACAGGCTGCGGGGCTTGATGAAGAGACTGCTTTGTTTCAAATCACTGTAGATCCGAATGGAGGAATTACCATTCAGTCCGTAAAAGCTGTGGATGAAAATTTACACAAAAAAGCTTTCAGAGAAGTTTTGAAAGAACATGATGCACTCATGAAAAAGCTCTCAAAAAGATGATTTTTATCACTGTCCAAGAAATCATTGATGATCACGCTGAAATCATCCGCATGTATGGCGGTGTAGATGGTATTAGAGATATCGGACTATTAATTTCAGCTATTGAGATGCCAAAAGCCAGGATGTTTGGAGAATTTCTTCATCCAACCGTTTTTGATAAAGCAGCAGCCTATTTATTTCATATTATCTGTAACCATCCATTTGTAGATGGGAATAAACGGACTGGAATGGTGACGGCTTTAACTTTTTTACGACAAAATCAAATCCATATCAAATTCACCAAAGAGCAAATAGCCATTTTGGAAGAGCTAGTTGTCAGCACAGCTGCTAGCAAAATAACAAAAGAGCAAATAGCGAATTTCTTTAAAGAATGTTACACTGGCCCTGAATTGTTTGATAACATGGCTAAGCCAGTTTTGGATGTTGAAGAGCAAAAATAAATTTCCATTTTTAAATTCTTAATAGCCAATAGATTGTATACCCAAATGAATTCAAAAGTTGGAAATTTGACAAGGAGGCGTCCTGAATTTGAACCAGACGCAGCCGACGCCGAAG
>DASUCX010000111.1:0-3022 GCA_036275855.1 Rhabdochlamydiaceae bacterium | reverse complement strand
TCTTTTATGGAAGTCGAAACTCCGATCTTACAAAATATTTACGGCGGTGCGGCAGCGCGGCCCTTCACGACAGAGCTCCACGCCCAGCATCAGACGATGTTTCTCAGAATCTCTCTTGAGATTTCTCTGAAAAAATTGCTCGTCGGCGGTATGGAAAGGATCTACGAGATCTCAAAGGTCTTCCGCAATGAAGGGATCGACCGGACCCACAATCCTGAATTCACCATGCTTGAAGCCTACGCCGCGTATTGGGACTACAACGATATGATGGTGTTCACTGAGAAGCTCTTTGAAAAGCTCGCTCTTGAGCTCTTTGGCAAAACCGATATCACTTTCCATCGCGAGGGGGCTGACTACACCATCGATCTCAAAGCCCCCTGGAAACGGATGAGCATGAAAGAAGCCATACGCCACTACGGCAAAATCGACGTCGATGAGTTGTCCGATGAGCAAATGCGTAAAATCCTTCTTGAAAAAGAGCACGATTCGAAAGAAATAAAGATTGCTCCCCGCGGCATCCTCATTGCAAAACTCTTTGAAGAGCTTGCGGAAGAACATCTCATCCAGCCGCACCACATCATCGACCACCCGATCGAAACCACACCGCTTTGCAAACTCCACCGTGATCCTAAGCTGCGCAAAGCAGGGATTGTTGAGCGATTTGAAAGCTTTATCCTCGGCAGCGAGATGTGCAATGCCTACACTGAGCTCAATGACCCCGAGCTCCAACGGCAGCTCTTAGTTAAGCAAAATGAAAAAAAAGATGCCGGCGATGAAGAAGCCCATCCCCTTGATGAGGAATTTGTCGAAGCGATCTGCCAAGGTATGCCGCCTGCCGGCGGACTTGGCATCGGCATCGACAGGCTCGTCATGCTCTTTACTCAAGCTCCTTCGATCCGCGATGTCCTTTTCTTTCCCATCATGCGCGCCGATGAAGGCGGACCTGCTGTCAAACGATCGACTCAGGGACTCTTCAACATCGATCCTGCCGTCATTGCGTCTTACCCTCATGCAAAAATGGGCGTCTTGGTCTGCAAAGGGCTGAACAATGAGGGCTGCTTCTCTGAAATCGAAGCGCTCCTCCGCTCGACTGAAGAAGAAGTCCGTCAAAAATACACTATTGAAGGGATCGCAACACTGCCTAAAATATCCGATTGGAGAGAGGCGTACCGAAAATTCGGATTTTCACCTTCTGCCCACCGCAGTTCCATTGAAGCGCTCCTGCGCAGAGTCCTCCAAGGCAAACAACTCCCCTCGATCAGTCCGATTGTCGATCTCTATAATATCGTCTCTTTGCAGTATGTTCTCGCTGCTGGTGGCGACGATCTCGATAAAGTGGAAGGCGGAATTACTTTGACGATTGCTGACGGCTCTGAGCTTTTCATCATGCTCGGAACTGACAAACCGGAACCGATCAAAAAAGGGGAGGTGATCTACAGGGATGACAAAGAGGTTCTTTGCCGCTCTTGGAACTACCGTGAGTGCGAAAAGACGAAGATCACCCCCTCCACCAAAAACGTCTGCCTCGTCCTAGAAGGATTAGAACATACCAAAACAGATGAGCTCCATGCAGCCATTGCTCGCTTAAAGCAACTCCTTCACAAATACTGTCAAGGATCGTATCAAGAGTACTTCTTAAATCGTGAAATGACCGAAGCTTCATTAAGAACAGGAGTATAGGTTTATGAATCCTAAAATAATCGAAGAATGTAAATCGTTGTCGCTCGCAGCCAAAATTAAATTTCCTGAGGTTGTTAAACGATTGCAAGCAGAGAGAGTCGAGAGATATCTTTGCGATCTCGTAGGATTGAAAGTCCATTATTTTTCTATAAATGGCGAGGTTTATACACTTTCTCTTGCGTACAAAGCAGCTCCTGTAGCGCTTCGTTTTGATGCGGCTGCTGTGAAAAAAAGCGTTGCCAGCAGTCAAAAAGGAGAGATCACTTACGTGCAATTTTTAGATCAGATCATCGCAGCAGGTTGTACTCATTATGAAGTCTATATTACTGGGAAAAAGGTGATTTATTTTGGCAGAGATGGCAGCCAGCATATAGAGCTTTTTCCAGGAGTAAGAGACTGAGGTCTACTTTCTTTCTGTCTTCAGATATTCGACGAGATTGATTCCATGCGGCGTCAGGTAAATGCAGTTATCTGAACACTTCTTGATGAAGTTAGCTTGCGCAAGATGTTTGATGATCATATTGATCCCATGGTCTTGCATGCCAATGGCTTTACCAATCGCATACCGGTCAACGGGTTCTTCAGGGCTGCCTTTTTTCAAGGCGAGTTCATAAAGTTTGAGGAGAAAGAGTTCATCTTTGGTGGTAGCTTTTTTCATTTTTTCTTCAGCCTTGCGCCGTTAGGAGTATCTTCAATGACATAACCGCTGGCGAGTATTTGATCGCGGGCAGCATCGGCGGCTTTCCAGTTCTTGGAAGCACGGGCGGCTTCTCTTTGCGCTAAAAGCTCTTGCAACTCCCGGGAAATTGCTTCAGCAGATGTTTGCAAAGGAAGTACGCCTAGGACTTGATCAAACCGCTCGAGCAGATGAAGCACCTTTTGCGCCTCTTCTTTTCCGACTTTGCCCGAATCGCAAAGGGAGTTGATTTCGCGGACGAGATCGAAAAGGGCTGCTAGAGCCGGCGAGATATTGAGATCATCGGAGAGCGCCTCCGTAAAGAGCGCGCTGGCATTTTTCAAGAAAGGCTCGACAAGGCCGGAATTCGTCATCTGATGGATCTGCCGAAGGCGCAAGACAAAGTCACTGAGGCGCTCGATCGATTTTGCTGCACTGTCTAGACCGGCAAACGAGAAATTCAGCTGTGTGCGATAGTGTGTTTGCAGGAGAAGATAACGGATCTGCACACCGGTATACCCTTTGGCCAAAAGATCCCGGAGAGTGAAGAAATTGCCGAGGCTTTTGGACATCTTTTTGTGATCGACAAGAAGATGTTCGGAGTGGAGCCAATACCGGACAAACCGTTCATGACTGAAAGCTTCCGATTGGGCAATCTCGTTTTCA
>DASUCX010000110.1:0-5033 GCA_036275855.1 Rhabdochlamydiaceae bacterium | reverse complement strand
TAAAAGCGAAGGCGTCATTGAAATTGTCACCAAAGAGCTTACATCGACATACATTCCGCAACGGTTTTCTGGGTCCAACCGCATCCCGATTTTAATGATCGGAGCCCTCCTTGGAAGAACCGATGAAGATATTATTGTTCCAACTGCCGGCGGCTGCAAAATCGGCCCACGTCCCATTGATTTCCATATCACTTCAATGGAAAAACTCGGAGCCTCAATTGAATTCCGTCCCATGAAAAAAGAGGGTGCCTATTTCGCAAGAGCACATAACGGACTGAGAGGCACGCTCATTGAGCTTCCATTCCCTTCTGTCGGGGCCACTGAAAATACCATCTTAGCTTCCTGCCGCGCCAAAGGAGCCACCGTCATCAAAAATGCTGCGATCGAACCCGAGATCATCGACCTCGTTCTCTTTTTACAAAAGTTGGGCGTTGGGATTGTCGTTGATGTCGACCGCACCATCCGCATCCAGCCTGCTCAAGATTTCTATGAAGTCGAACATCACGTGATGACCGATCGGATTGAAGCGGCATCGCTGGGCATGGCTGCCATCGCTACCCAAGGGAAAGTGTTTGTTGAAGGTGCACAACACTTTCATATGATCACCTTCCTGAATAAACTTCGAGAAATCGGCGCTGGCTTTAATGTCCGCAATAACGGCATCGAGTTTTTCCACCGCGGCCCTTTAAGGGGAGGCATCTTGCTTGAAACCGACGTCCATCCAGGTTTTCTCACCGATTGGCAACAGCCATTTGTCGCGCTCCTGACACAGGCAGAAGGCCATTCGATTATCCACGAAACGGTCTATGAAAACCGTTTTGGCTATACTGAAACTCTCATAGAAATGGGAGCCGACATCCAGCACTTCACCCATTGCCTAGGGAGTGTTCCTTGCCGCTTTAAATCTCACAACTATTGCCATAGCATCGTCGTCAAGGGACCTACGCCGCTCATTTCCAAAAACATCACGATCCCCGACCTCAGAGCTGGCTTTGCCTATGTCATCGCAGCCTTAATGGCGCCAGAAACCAGCCTGATCTCAGGCGCCCATTATTTAGACAGAGGCTATGAAAACCTCGTCGATAAGCTTGTCTCCGTTGGTGCCGAGGTCTCCCGTGACGCCGTGCAGCAGAAAAAAAACGCCATGAACCTATCTCACACTTCTTAAGAGGGTGCCTTTAAAAAAGGTTTTGTCTACGCCTATATCATTAGCCCAGCTAAAATAGAGGAGTATGATTCCATGGAGACAAGTCCAACGTCAAAACTTTACTTGCTGGAAGAGACTCGCTGAGTTTCTTCAGCTCGATCCTGCGTATTTCCCAAACATCTTAAAAGACTCAAAATTCCCGCTCAATCTTCCCCTCCGTTTAGCACGTAAAATCAAAAAAAATACGTGGGATGATCCGATCCTGCTTCAATTTCTGCCGCTCGAAAAAGAAAAAGCCGTCGTCCCTGGATTTAAAGCCGATCCTGTCGGCGACTTAGAAGCCCGGAAGTCGTCCAAACTTCTCAAAAAATACCATGGCCGCGCTCTTTTAGTTTGCACGAGCAGCTGCGCGATGAATTGTAGATTTTGTTTTCGCCAGAACTACGATTATGAATCACAGGACAAGACCTTTGCCCAAGAAATTGAGCTCATCTTGCAAGACCCTACTCTCTCTGAGATCATCCTCAGCGGCGGTGACCCTCTTTCTCTTTCGACAGAAACACTCTTTTCCCTCATTCGAAAATTGGATGTGATTCCGCATTTAGAAAGACTCCGCTTTCATACGCGATTTCCTATTGGCATTCCGGAAAGAATCGATAAAGAGTTTCTCGCCCTGTTGGAACAAATCAGGCTCCAGGTGTTCTTTGTGATCCATTCTAACCATCCTGCTGAGCTCGACGCGCAAGTCCTCTCCGCTCTGAAAAAAATACAGAAGCTCGGCATCCCAGTTCTCAATCAAGCCGTGCTGCTCCGGGGTGTCAATGACAATATTACGACTTTGAAAGCTCTTTGTGAGAAACTGGCAGGTAGCGGTATCCTTCCGTATTACCTCCATCAGCTTGATCGCGTCCAAGGCGCTGTGCATTTTGAAGTCTCTGAAGAAGAAGGACAAGCTTTGCTTGCCCAGCTGACAGAACTGACCTCGGGCTACGCTGTCCCTAAATATGTGAAAGAAACAGCCGGCGAACCTTCCAAAACGGGTTTGTTAGAAACGACTTCTTCACCGTTATGTTAGGAAAACGTGCTAAAATCACAAAACTTCGTCGATTTTTTGTGATTTTAGCACAAAATTCGAACGTTCAGCCCTGCAAAAAGACATAACACGCTGACAATTAGTTAATTACAATATCATCATCGCTCAGACGATAAACTGTCTTCATGTTTTTTAGATAAGATTCGAAAGGCATGAGGCCTGCTTCAAGACGGCGTTGTTCCAGATTTTCAAGCTCTTCAATAGGGTGTAGATAACATTTGCCATCTCTGAAATCGAACTGAGTTCCGTAAACCTGTGGTAATTTTTCATTCTTGCGCACTCGATCCAATAAAAGGGCATAATTTTGCATCTCTGCATCTTGTTTATCGACGGCTTCTTTGAAAAGCGCTAAGCATTGTTTTTGAAACTCAAGATCTTGATCTTGGTGCTGAACTAGCAGCCAAAAACCGTTGCTTCCTGCTAAACCAACAAGACGAATTCCGGGCAATCCATACATTAAAATGATTTCTTTAAGACGGGGATTATGTTTTGTTTGGATTTTGCTCAAGGTCGCTTTTTCTTCCTCTGAAAAACTTTTAAAATCTGATATTTGAGTTCGTGCAGCTTGGTCTTCTTTGACCATGGCAAAAATTTCTTCCCGTAATTCGGGATTGAGCTCTGGAATCGTATTAGAAAACCCCGCAAGAGCTTTCTGCAGAATCTGGTGTTTTTGAGCAGGGTCCTCTGCAAACGCAAAGCATGTGAGTGTTAAACTCAGAGCAATTTTGAAATACATGTGTCTACCTACATTTTGTCGAGAGTCTTAAGTCCGAGAATTTCTAAGCCTTGGCGGAGAATGCGGCCGGCGGCTTCGCATAATAGTAGGCGGCTGTTTTCTTGCGGAGTCCCTTCAACACGACAATCGCGGAAAAAGGCATGAAACTTTTCCGCAAGCGTATAGAGATATTCTGCAAGACGATTGGGGAGCAGCTCTTCTGCGACCGATTCGAGAGTTTCACCAAAGCGGCGTAAATGGAGGGCAAGATCGATTTCTGAAAGGTGCTCAAGAACGATTTGATCTTTGATCGAACTGATGTCTTTTCCGACTTTCCGTTTGATACTTTGGATACGGACATAGGCATACAGCAAGAAGGCGGCGGTGTTGCCCTCAAAGCGTAGCATCCGATCATAGCTGAACATATAGTCTTTGATTCGGTGGGAAGAGAGATCGGCATATTTGACGGCGTCGATGCCAAGGACTTCCGCCGTATGGGCAAGTTCTTTCTCAGACAACTCTGGAAATCTTTCATGTAAGATGGCTTTGGCTTTCTGGACGGCTCCATCTAAAAGATCGATCAATTTTTCCGTATCGCCGGAACGCGTTTTGAATTTCGTGCCGTCGGCTCCAAGAACAACTCCAAAGGGGACATGATCAACTCTGACTTTTTGAGGATCGAGGTAGCCGGCTTTTTCAGCCGCCTTGAAAATCATTTGGAAGTGAAGGCTCTGACCTGCATCAGTGAGAATAATAATCCGGTCGGCTTTTTCCTCTTCAATCCGCTGCCTTATCGCGGCCATGTCCGTTGTGTCATAGTTATAGCCGCCATCGGATTTCTGGATGATCATTGGAAGAGGCGTATCATCACGACCGACAAAACCTTCTAAATAGATGCACTTAGCACCGTTGGAAATCGTCACCATTCCCCGTTTTTCTAAATCGGCAACAATCGCAGCAAGAAGGGGATTGTAGAAAGATTCGCCCCGTTCAACGAGCTTGACATCTAGCAGGTTATAAATCTCTTGAAAAGCCTTCCGGGAAATTTCGCAGATCATTCCCCATGCAGCAAGAGCGACTTCGTCTCCGCCTTGAAGTTTGACGACTTGGAGCTGCGATTTTTTTTTGAATTCTTGGTCTTCATCGAAACACTTTTTAGAAGCGCGGTACCACTGCATCAAAGAAATAAGATCAGTCTGTTTTTTTCCTTCGAGAACTTCCGGGACATGCTCACGCATGTAGGTGATCAACATGCCAAATTGCGTGCCCCAATCTCCGATGTGATTAAGACGAAGAACATCATGGCCCAAAAACTCAAAGAGGCGGGCCAGAGAGTCGCCGATGATTGTCGAGCGGAGATGGCCGACATGGAGTTCTTTCGCAATATTGGGTGAAGAAAACTCGACGATGATCCGCTGTTTCGGATGCGGAGGCGGCACGCCAAGCCGCTTGTCATACAAGACGTGGTTGATTTCGCTAGAGAGAAAACCGGGTGTTAAAAAGATATTGATAAAACCGGGTCCTGCGATCTCCATTTTTTCGATCATGGCGGAATCTGGTTTCCAAGCAGTGATGATCTGCTGAGCAACTTCGCGGGGATTTTTTTTGAGTTCTTTAGCTAATTTCAAGGCATTATTGCACTGATAATGGCCAAATAAGGGCTGAGTCGATGGGGTAATTTCAGGGTGAAAATCTTGTCCAAAGGCACTCTTCATAGCCTTTGCAGCTTGCGCTTCAAGAATATGGATCAGCGCATCCATGACCTATCCCTTTCTGTGGGATTCAAAATGGTGGTAACGGGGTGGAGTCTGGCGCTTGCTGACGCCATATTTAATGCGATACTCCGCAAGAGAGACTGCCGCATGGTGCGTTGAGCAGTTGTTTTGCTCAGAAATCTCAAAGAGACGGATCAATTGGTCGTAGAGCTGGTCGACTTTTTTGCGTGAAGCGAGAGGATTGTATCCATCTTCTTCGATTTCAAAACTGACATTGATCAGTCCGCCGGCGTTGATGACAAAGTCCGGAGCATAGAGAATGCCACGCCGTCTTAATTCATCGGCATCTTGATCGGTGAGGAG
>DASUCX010000109.1:0-4383 GCA_036275855.1 Rhabdochlamydiaceae bacterium | reverse complement strand
TTTCACATTTTTCGGTCGGCAATAATTAACAATTTCCTTAAATATTGCTAGACATAGAACATAACCACCAGAATATTAGCGAATTGAAATATTCCCCCTAATTTTTTCGATTGCCAATAATTAATAGCAGCCTTAAATATCTTTACAATCATCAAAAAGTCCATTATCATAGTGATCAAAAAGCCGTCCACAAAGGACCTCCTTAAGTGAAAGTTGCCATCAATGGATTCGGCAGAATTGGAAGACTCGTTTACCGCATTATCGCTCTTGAGCATACGCCGCATATCAATGTCGTCGCGATTAACGATCTCGTCCCAGCCGATAACCTCGCCTACCTCCTCAAGTACGACTCTGTTCATGGACGTCCAGACCTCAAAATCGAGGCCCAAGGAGACACGCTCATTGTCAACGGACATAAAATCAAAGTCTACAATGAAAAAAAGCCTTCCCACTTGCCTTGGAAAGAGCTTGGGGTTGACTGCGTTGTAGAAGCTTCAGGCCATTTCACCTCCAAGGAAGAGGCCCATCAACACATCGATGCCGGTGCAAAACGCGTTGTCATCACAGCTCCTGGCAAAGGCGACATGCCGACCTTTGTCATGGGCGTTAACCATGAAAAATATAACCCTAAAACTGACACAATCGTCTCGAACGCCTCTTGCACCACCAACTGCTTGGCTGTTCTGACCAAAGTCGTCCTCGATAACTTCGGAATCGAAGAAGGGCTGATGACGACCGTGCACTCTTTAACAGCATCCCAACCAACAGTCGACGGACCCTCCAAAAAAGATTGGAGAGGCGGCCGTGCTGCTGGTTTAAATATTATCCCATCCTCGACAGGCGCAGCTATTGCTGTCGGGCTTTGTTTGCCCGAAGTCAAAGGCAAGCTGACAGGGATGGCTTTCCGTATTCCAACGCCAGACGTTTCTGTCGTTGATTTAACAGTACGTCTCAAACGAGATACCACCTACGATGAAATCTGTGCTGTGATGAAAAAAGCAGCAGACGGCACTTATAAAGGACTTCTTGAGTATTGCGAAGAGGAAGTTGTTTCTTCCGATTTTATTGGAACTCCCTATTCCTGCATTTTTGATAAGAAGGCTGGAATAGCTTTAAATAGCCGTTTTTACAAGTTGATAGCGTGGTACGACAACGAAATGGGGTACTCCCATCGTGTCGTTGATCTCATGAGATACATAACTTCAAAAGAAAAACAGTGATGATTCAAACGATAGGATCGTCATTACAAAAAAAGGTTATATCCCGTGAATTTTACCCGCGAACCCCTAATAGAAACAGTCATAGTACCCCGCGAAGGCTGTCGCCTTATCCTGCGTAGCAGCAGAAATGAGTCTCAAGAAGAATTTACAGTCGATGCCGTCGAAATTGTTTCGTTCGGCCCCGCTCTGTTCTACCGCTCTCTTGAGAAGCCCAGACCCTTTCTCGTTCCCGTTGGCGACTACGAAGTCGTCGAAGTCAAAGAAAGCCGTGTCGTCTTGAAAAACGCTCCATTTGAGCGCACCATCAAGATCGGCGGCGGACGCGAAGGATCTCTCCGCAAAGATGAAGATGAAGAACAAATCCTTCCGATTGCCCTCGAAGACGAGATCGCAGGTGAACCTCAACATCCTTCTCATGACAAGAAAAGAGACCGTAGCCGCCGCAACCGCCGCCGCCGCTCTTCCGATGAACGGGAAGACATGAGGCACCGCGTTGAAGAAACTCAAGAGTTCAAGCCTGCGCCTCCTAAAGAAGCCCAGCAGCCGAAAGAGCCTCAGGTGGTTCCCTCATTCTCCCACCTGATCCCTCCTCCGACAACCTTGATCTCGCAAAATATTCAAAAATATAAAGATCAACAGTCTGGCAACCTTCCTCCGCAAGAAGAACTTCCCAAGGAAGAAGAACCAAAACCCGACTCAGATTCCAATTCCATCAGCCGCGTTGCCGTTGAGTCTCAGCCGCTCAATCTCCAATCGACCCAGCTCGATGGTTGGAACCACTTCTTGACTTAAGAGGTATACTGCGCCCGCTCCAAAAGTGTGAATCTGCCGGTGTCGGACAGCCAATGAATTTGAGACCTGCCTGCATCGCTCAACTTATTCAAGTTGAGCTGCTTCGGCATCGGCTTTGCCTGGCTCAAATTCAAGGTGCCTCCTTGGCATTTTTCACACTTTTGGAACGGGCGCAGTATAGTTGCAAACCCCAATTTGGGCTCCAAAGCGAGCTTGCAACTACCTCTTGATAGAATCAACCTCTACCAGTAGACTTTTATCCCTCAGATAGAAGTCTACTCCTGCTCGGATGGTGGAATGGTAGACACTGGGGACTTAAAATCCCCTCCGTTAATAGCGGGTGCAGGTTCGACTCCTGTTCCGAGCAGTTTTAAAGTTAAAGGGTTATAGATATTTTTAGAAGGCATCAAAAATGAGCTTAATCGTACGATCCATTCCTTTAAACCAATGGGTCATAGGGGCTTCAGTTATTTATACTGCCGAAGCCTTGTTCAAAAAATATGGAATTAAACAACTTGACCCAGATGCGAGCAGATTCATCCTCCATGGGTTAGATATCGGACAAGTTTTACTAAGGAATGCAACCTTTATTCACATCTATAGTATCAATTACCCTACTGAACGCGACCTGTTTGGTTCTCTTGCTATGCTAGCGCTTGGAAAAGCCTCGGGTTTTCATTTGCTCCCTGAAGTAATGCGTGTAGGTTCTAAGGCGGTGGCTTTGTACGCATCTATCATAGCCTTCTCACTTGCAGAATCTGGTCTTTCAAAATTCACCGTTGGCATCTCAGGCGTAGTGATAGGCGCTGCATTTCTCCATGACGCTTGGACAGTTTATAAGTATCACAGGTCTGGGACTAGTGATTTCGCTGAATATCTGTACAAGCGAGCTCATTAGGAATAATACAGTCTATTTAAGAACAAATTTCTTTTGTGGATCAAAGGCATGGGTGGATATCTCGGAAATCAAACCTTCCTCAACCATTTTCCGCAAACGCACTCTTGCTGCACGGTCAGAAATTTTCCAAAAAGTTGCTGCATCTTTTGTGGTAATTTCTTTATGTTTGGCAATCAGTTCCATTAGCTCTTTTCTCCACCCGCGAACAACGAGTATTGCTTCTCGTCGATTAAATAGAGTGACACGGAAGAAATGGCCTAATTCTTCAAATTTCGGAGTAACTATTCCCGACTTCTGACATTGAGAAATCATCCTTTTCAAGCCAGATCCCCATAGCTCGATCAATTCCAGTTCTCGAAAGCAACGACCAATGACCCTGTTTCTTAGTTGGGAGACCCCTTGTAGGGCATCTTCCAAATTAAGACCAAAAGGGAGAGCTCCTGGATTGGTAATTTCTATTCGGTCGTCAAAAATAGCAACTTGAATTTGGCTGCCAGTGGCGCTGTAGTCTGTGTGAATCAGCGCATTGGTGATGGCCTCTTTCACTACAACAGGTGGATACTCTGCAATGTTCTTGCGGATTGACGGGCCAATCTCAGCGCCTAGCTTGGTATTTCGCGTTACAAATGAAATGATTTTATCCAGAGCCAGGGGCAAGTAGTCATCGATGTCCTGTTGATCTAAAACTTCATCTTTGGTGGTTCCCGAAAAACGAACGCAACGAATGGTAGCATGAGGAAAAATTTCTTTCCGGTTTTTGCCAAATAATAGGATTGATCCCTTGCTTGGGACCAATTTAGACTGTTTTTTCAGATACAAATGGAGCGAAAGAGCGGTAGATTCTTCGAACTGTTTCCCGATCTTTTTAAAGCATGCCCTAGTGGCCTCGAGGTCAAGGTCTTTGATAGAGCAGCCTGAGGCTTGCATTTCATCGAAACACTCGTTTTCTCCCAATCTCTTGAGTTCTGCTAAAATGGCAGCATCTGCTATTCGATTTGTTGATCCAAGCCGAATGTAGGTTCCCTTTTTCAATCCCTTGGATTTCACATAGTAGGGCCCCACACTGTGAGGAACCTAAATGAGCAAAAACTCTTTATTTCTCCAAGACACTACGTGAATGTCAGGGTTGAAGAGAGGCTCTATCGAATCTGCAATGGCATTTGCAAGCCGCAGCTCCTCTTCGACAGGATCTTTTAATCCCACGACCTCTTTTGTTTTATCCTTGATCCCAATCAGAACCTTTCCTCCCGCGGTATTCGCAAATGCGATGATTGTATGGATGATCCTGTCCAAGCTCTTGCCGCTTTCTTTAAACTCTAAGGTTTTTCCTTCTTCTTGCTGGAGCAACTCTTCTATCATGGCTTTTTCTCAAAATAAGTACCCGGAAGATAACCCGGAAGCTACCCGGAAGTCAAGAGCTTCCGGGTTCCTCTGCTTAAAAAAGGGGGTTTTGGGACCTTTTGAACCGCCGCC
>DASUCX010000108.1:0-2801 GCA_036275855.1 Rhabdochlamydiaceae bacterium | reverse complement strand
GAAGGCGCCCTCAATTTGAGCCAGGCAGAGCCGACGCCGAAGCAACCCAACTTGAACAAGTTGGGTGATGCAGGCGGGTCTCAAATTTAGTGGCTGCCCGACGACGCCAAAACTTTACTTTTCAATGGAGGTCGGTATAAGTTCAAAACGGAATTTTATTAATCAGTTGCACAACACGACAAGTGATCGCGATCGCAACACCGGCTGCAGGATAAAAATGGGTCGTTCCAACCACAGCAGCAAGGAGACCACAAATGATCAGATGTGTTTTTGCTAAAGAGGTTTCGTAGCTGGCGAACAGTGAAAGACTTTTTTGGCTGTTAATGGTCAAATAGGCATCAGCGATCTGTCGAAGGGCTAATTGGTATTCGGTTCCTGAACATTGAGAGAGTAGATCTTCAGCGGCTTGTAGCATCGTTTTTGTTTGATCCGGATTGAATAAAGAGCTATTGGAAGTCAAGTTTCCGATTCTATCGAAGGCTGTGCCGTTTTGGAAAAACGGGAGATATTTTTGATTGAAAAACGTCTCTGATTCAGAAGATAATTTCATTTTGTTATATGACCTAACTATCAATTCCCCTAATTCAAATTTATTCCACCAGGGGTTAATTACCTCCACGGGGTATTTATCATAAAGCTCTTCCAAAATTTGCATGACAGGTTTTGCATTCTTAGGTTCTTGCATGAAGTGTGGTAGAAGTGGCTCGAGATAATTAATTTTAGCATCGAGTTGTTCATTTGTTGTAGCTGGCAACTTTTGTATATCTTCAGAAACGTGTTTTAAATCTAGTATTGAAGTTATCGGATGATCCACAAGCTTATCTTTATAAATTCTGGCAATGCTCAGGTAAGCCTTGATGCATTTTATCGAGTCTTCTTCTTGCGGCAGATCAGCTATGGCTTTTGTGAACATATCCTGAACTGAAAAGTTTTTGTATTTCGATTGGGCCTGTTCATTTTTAGAAATCGCATGAATGATTGTTGCTAGGGGATGGATGTGTAGAATGGCTTCAGAGATTGGCTGTTGATTAAATAGACAGATACTTTCATCAATTTTTGCATCCATTTCTTGAAATTTTTTCATGGAGAAATAGGCATTTGCCAAACACAGATGATCTTGAAAATTTAAACTTTCTTGACTCAGTTTTTTAGCTTCACCCAATGCAGAATCTCTCACTTCTTGATCCTCAATTTTATGCGCACATTCTGCAATTTTGCAGAAGGCTGAAATCTTTTCCGACGGGCTTTCTAAAGTATGTGCCTTCGCGACCATCTGATCGACAATCCTTTTTGGAAGTGCCTTATCATGTAGTTCATGCGCTGCTTGTGCAATCTTTAAACATTGATCCATAGCTCCAGAACCCCAATTTTTGAGACTTGCGTAATAAGCGCGCTGGTAAAGACCGGTGAGTAGCAATGTACGATCTGGATTCTTTTTGCTGATGGATTGAGCAGCTTTAAAAATGAAAAAAGGGGTGGTAAGTTCCTTCGCCATTAAAAGCGACATTTCTAGATTACACTGGGCATAATGTTGAGTAAGTTGAAGTAAAAGCTTTTCTTTTTTATCAGAATGCCGACTGTCTTTGATTGTATTTAGCAGGGATTCACATTGGTGTAGGATCGCGGACTCTTTTTCTCCCGCTTTCTTGGCTTCTAAAAGCAAAGCTTTACACTTAACAAGCTTGCATGGATCATCTAATCCATAACCTGTATGGGTTACGAGTTGATAGAACTGGTATAAATTGTAGGCACAATACGAGATGCCTGCAGCAATACAGGCCATCGAAAAAATAAATACCCAATTGATTTTTGCGAAGTAAAGGTTGTCTGTTGAGGGGATCTGAACTGGTGGTGTTCGTGGACTGCCTAAAGCGTTGGTTGTTGCCATAAAAGCTCATTTGTTAGGCAAGCAGCATAGTCGGAGATGCCTTTTTTTGCTATTTTTCAACTTTTTGCTTTGATAGCATGTGGACCTATGAAAAAGTTTTGCTCAAAAGAGGGTGAGATCGCCTATGTGGTTAAGGGGAGTGGCCCGCGCCATTTTTTACTGGTTCATAATTCAGGCGGAAATCATGAAATGATGCATCATACCGCTGACTATTTTTCGCGAGGTGGAAAAGTGGTCATACCAGACCTTCTAGGTCATGGCTCCAGTGCGTCTCCTAAAATCGACTATACCTTGAATTTTTTTGCAGAAAGTCTGCTTGAGCTTTGTGAGATTGAAAAATTAAGTCAGGTCGTTTTTGTGGGGTTAAACTATGGTGCAGATATCGGTATCGTGCTGGCGCAAATGGCTCCCACTCTGATCTCTCATCTTGTTCTAATTGAACCTCCCGTTTTTATGGAGTCTTGGATTAGGAAGGTTGTCGAGCAGCAAATGAAGGATCTCGAACATCCGCAGGAAGCGTGGGCACAGGAAACGGTTGATACCGTGATTTTAAAGGCTTCGGCTCAGGACAGGGAAATTGCGCTGAGAGCTTTGAAAAAGACCCCTGCGTTTGTTAAGATTTCAACATTTAAGCATCTTTTAGAGTGGGATCAAGAAGGGGGTAGAAAGCAGTCTTTCCTTTGCTCAATTCCAACCCTTTTAATTCAAACTTCTCAGCCTTTTTGTACTGAAGAGAAAGCCCGCAGCCTTTTTTCTAACCTCCATGTCGGCCGCGTTGTGGGCTGTGGTCCTTGGGCAAATCTTGAGGTGCCAACGCAGGTTCATTCCATGATCGAAAGGTTTTATGACAGCTTCTAAACCTTCTTGAGTTGCATGAAGTGTTTTTGTTGAGGAGCGGCCTCATTGGGATAAA
>DASUCX010000107.1:0-5413 GCA_036275855.1 Rhabdochlamydiaceae bacterium | reverse complement strand
ACACGGAACAATCCCTTGCAAAGACTCAGGACAAGGAGTTGGAAGATATCCAAATGTCATGAGTGAGGGCCTGACCATATCGAGATGGGTCTCGGGGAAATATGCAGTGCCGCCAGAGTTTGCCAAATGCCGGAGCAAAGGTAGGTCTTTAAATTCATTGAGGACTGCCTGAAAAGCTTCAATCTGCTTAAGTGCGAGCGGATCTTGGGGTTTGTCTGCAGTGGCTAAATGGGAATAGATTCCCACGACTGCAAAGTTGGGCAAACTTTGGAGATATGGAAGCAGTGTTTTCGCTGTTTCGGGCCTCACGCCTGTTCTTTGCATGCCGGTATCGACTTCGAGATGAACCCGGCACGTGCGGCCGTGCAACTTTTCAGCAACAAGCTGGGCCTTAAATTTTGAGCTGATCGTAAACTCAAGATCGTAATCGATCAAATCATCGATTTGATCTTCATGGATCGCTCCAAGGACAAGCACGGGGATCGTAACACCGGCTTTTCGAAGCCTAATCCCCTCTTGCAAATGGGCAACGCCTAAGTAATCGATTCCCGCTGCTTGTGCAGCCTTTCCAATCTCGCAAAGGCCATGTCCATAGGCATTGGCTTTGATAGGAAGGCAGAATAAACGAGTCCCGATATGGTTACGGATGATCGCAATATTCTTGTAAAATTGTTGAAGATCGACCTCAATCCATGCAGGATGCGGAATCATAGGTGCACCAGCCCTTGGCAATTCACATATGCCGCTTCCAGATTTAGTTGTGAAAGGGAATTTTTGCTTTTGTCCGTCAGCAAAGGACATCCTTCCAATGTGATAAACCGGATCGGAAGCTTGGATAGATGGGCGATCCCTGAATCAGTGAGCTGCGGCGCATCAAAAAGCCACAGCAGCTCTAAGGGATGCCCCTGCAACGCCTCTAATGTTCGGTCCGAAAGATGTTGACACCCTTGGAGCACGAGCTGTACTAAATGCGGGTTGTTCTTTAACACCTCAATCAACGCCTTTTCCGAGAGGTTATCAGCTTGAAGAATTTTCAATCGAATCAAATGGCAAGACCGCCCCAGCGCCTTCATCCCTTGATCTGTGAGATTTTTCCCCGAAAGAGATAAAATCGAGATATTCGGGTAGGCATGGATGATTTTTTCCAGACCTGCATCAGAAATCGCTGCTTCAGAGATGTGCAGTGTACGGAGCCTTGCCAGCGGAGTTTGAAAACCGTTATCTGTGATATCGGTCACCCCTTTGAGATTGAGCTCTTCTAACTGTGGGCAGTGTGAAAGCACGCCGCTAACTCCTGCATCTGAGATCAGCAGGCAGTCACGCAAGTTGAGCTTTTCAAGTTGGGGATGAGCCGCAGCAAACTGGATAAGCTCTTCGTCAGTGATCATCGTTGTAGAGAAGTCAAAAATGACTTCGGAAGGGGGACATTCCCCTCCTTCCGATGGAATGAGTTTGTGATCGCGATGGAGGCCATAGATCAGCTCAAAGTACTCTTTGGTGTCTTGACGCAGCACGTTCACAATCTCTGGATGGTTGTCTGCTTGGTTACTTTGTTCTCCGGGATCCCTTGAAAGATCGTAGAGCTCGCCTTTCTGGGTCATTTGATTTTCAATCCATTTCCAATTCCCTTTCCGACAGCCTAAAAATTGTTCCGAGTACGGATTATGGAACATCACAATGCGATTTTCGCACCCGCGCATCAAGGAGGTGCCGCATCCATGCTGCACGCCCTGAAGCCGGAGCATATCCATCAGCGTAGGAAGAAGATCGACATGACTGCCGATCTCTTCGATTGTTTTCGGATTATCGATCCTGCCGTCCGCGACAATCAACAAAGGAACTTTCACATTTTCTTCATAGAGAAAACGGGAGTAATAAAAATTTCCGCGATGGTGTCCCAGCGGCTGGCCATGATCTCCCACGATCACTAAGATGGTCTTCTGGCTTAATTTTTTTTCTCTCAGCTGTTGTATCAAAAGGCCCAGCGCATGATCGGAATAGTGCATCGTCTGCAGAAACCGCTCATGGGAAAGATTCAGTGTCGAAGTAAAGCTAGGCGCAGGGTGATGCAGAGGAGGAATCCAGGGGTGGTGATTCGTAATGGTAAATAACGTCGTGAAGGCGGGCTCCGTTTGTTTGTCCAGCCAGTTCACGGTGTAACGCATCAGACACTCATCGTGAGCTCCCCAGCTTGTCGACGTATGCGGTGAATCTTCGATTTCTTTTTGATCTGCCAGCAGATCGAAATGATGTTTTAAAAATTCTCGTTGCTTATCAAAGCTCAATGAGCCGTTGTGGAAAAATGCCGTTGAATACCCCGCTTGTTTCATCAGCTGCGGAAGTCCCACATAAGGGACATTGACGTAAGGGGAGAGACCTTTACAGGTATCTCCTCCACCAATCCCAAATAACCCTGCCAGCAAGGCTCGATAGGTAAATGTTCCATTGGAATAGAAATGAGGGAAATAAATCCCTTCTTTGCAGAGCGCGTCAAAACACGGCGTTGCCTTTTTTTCATAACTGACTCCATGGGAAGAAAACGACTCCATGAAGAGCAAGATCACATGCGGCTTGTCTTCAGTTTTGATCTCAAACTGTTTTTCTCCCTGAAAACCTTTCGTCAGCCGCCATAGCGGATAATTTTCATTCAATAATTGATACGTCTCAAGAGGAAAAGTCAGAGATACTGCCTTCTCTCGCTTGACTTTCCGCTGAAAAACCTGCAGATCGAAAAAGAAATTATCGACTTCGTAACGGAGATGCTTCGGCAAACGGCTTGCTAAGAGAAACGTGGCTGCTCCGATTCCAAGAACAGCCCAAACAGAAACGTCAAAAAAACGGTCAACCGTGAAATATCCCACAGTATGCAAAACAATGACGCCGCAAAAACTTCCGGCAACTTTTTTTAAGCCCAGCTCTTTGGCAGACGAATAAAAAGACCTTGCATACCGCAGATGCAAGAGATGCGACAAACGAAGCCTAAGCCCCATCTGCATGAAAAGAGCATGATCAAGCATCAGCACGCAGTGAATCAAACAACCCATCAAAGCCGCTACAGGAACGGAAAGCGTCATCAGTAAAGAAAGTTCCAAAACAATAAAAAAATCTTCAAGAAATCCAACGGCTAGGGCATAGAGAGAAACAGACGGCTTCTTCAGCCGCAGATAGACTGGAACGGACATGTTGAGAGCAAGAAAAAGTAAAAACCGCATAGAACCTATCCCAGTAAATTTCTCAATGATCCTTTCGGCAATTTTCGTTTTAAATCGATTAATTTAGCAAGGGGTCATATTTTTAATATGACCCTTGCTAAATTAATCGATTTAAAGCTGAAAAGTGCGAAAGGATCATGATGAAATTTACTGGGATAGGTTCAAACACCCGAAGAATAGATAAAGCTTCATTATATTGGAAACAGCAAGATCCAACCCCGGCCGCAATGTACAAACGCGCCAATGGAGAGTATTTAGATCTCATTGAAAAACCTGAAATTATCTCTTACCTACCCAGCCTCGAAGGAAAAAAAATCTTGGATGTGGGATCTGGCATTGGGCGGTTCACGCACCATTTTGCCTCACAGGCTGCTCATGTCATATCCACCGACATGATCCCTCATTTTGTCGCAAAAAACCGGCAAGATCATGCACGATTTTCCAATGTCGACTATCTTTGCTCCCACGCCATGGACTTGGCATTTGAAAAAGCTTCTTTTGATTTTGTCTTTTTAAACTGGCTTTTGATGTATTTGGAAGATGATCAAATAATTATTTTAATCGAGCGAATTTACGATTGGTTAAAACCGCACGGCGAGCTATTTTTCCGAGAAACATGCGCAGTAAAAAGAATTAAAAATACAATGAACGGCTACTATGCGCACTACCGGACGCTTGCAGAATACGATGCATTAATCAAGGGATTTACTCTCGTGAAGGAAGGCCATATTCAGGCCTATGTGCATGCGTTTGCCGACCCGCTCCAATGCTACTGGCATTGCAGAAAGCCTCTATAATAAATAATATTTTAAAAAAACAAAACAGTTTGTATTTTTTAGTTTGTTTTGTTATAATTAGTGCAAATTATTGAGGAATAGTAATGTCGGTCGATCCAGAAAAATCGGATAGCGCTGCGGCTTCTTGGTACCGCTGGCATGGGATCGTCTCTCAACCGAACTATCGCATCATTGAATATTTCAAGCGTTATGGAAATCCTGTCGATCCCTCAGTCTTGGATAACTGCTCGACAAAAGTCAAGGAATACATCTATCGCGCCTTTGGGCCCATAACTCTGGCTAGTGCTGCAGCGTTTCTCGTAAATAGAGCAACACTGCCACAGATGGGGTTGATTGGTATAGGGTTTTTAGCTTTAGAAATCGGAAGAACAGCTCTTCATCTTTTGGGTTTTGCCGCGCAGAAAAAAAATCATCTCTATGTCAAAGGAGATCTTCCGCCCATCCATTCTGAAAATCCCAAACTCATGTCATTTAATGTGCTCGGATTTCCAGCTGGCATGAATTACACCCATGGCGGAGGCCGCCCTTTTCGACATCGATTTCCTGAGATCGCCAAAACCATCCGGGCCGAAAAACCAGATATTGTTGTTCTACAAGAATGTTTGATGGACGCCTCTGTCACTGAAGCTTTCGTCAATGCATTCAAAAGCGAATATGCCCATTTCTATACCCATAACGGCCCGAATACATTGGGGCTTGAAAGCGGGCTTCTCGTAATGACAAAGTGCCATGTGATCGATTACCAATTTACCCCCTTTGACAATAACGACTGGTATTTCAAACGCGGTTTTGCAACGTTAAAAATTCCTGCCTCGAACAAAGGCCGCCCGGCTTTTGCCGTCATTGGAACGCATATGGAAGCCGGCTCCTCTTCGGAAGATTCAAAAAAACGGCAGGACCAGCTGAGTCAAATCAGAGCCCATGCAAACACCCTCTCGGGGTACTACCCCGATGTCTACATCGCCGGAGATCTGAATATCGATGCAGGACAAGAGGCCGAAAGAAAACTCCTTAACGATTACCTCGAAGGTGTGAATGCACCGCCAAAACCAGCCACCTGCACAAATGAACTGAATCAAATCGTCCATCCCAATGAAAAGCGTCCTACTAAAGAAGAATGGTTAGATCAAATCGCACAGATCAGAATAAATAAAAAGCCAGAGCTTGTTCTCTCAGAGGTTACCGTGATTCCTGTTTATAAATTCGATGGAAAAACAGATTCCAGAAAAGCGCTTTCAGATCATAATCCAATCATTGCAACCATAAGTATACCGACCTCCGTTGAAAAGTAAAGAATTTGGCAAGAAGGCGCCCTCAATTTGAGCCAGGCAGAGCCGACGCCGAAGCAACCCAACTTGAACAAGTTGGGTGATGCAGGCGGGTCTCAAATTGAGTGGCTGCCCG
>DASUCX010000106.1:0-3689 GCA_036275855.1 Rhabdochlamydiaceae bacterium | reverse complement strand
ACCGGCGAGCGCTTTACGATACGCCTCAAGCTGCGTACGAATTTCCTGCTTTTGTGCCCTCCATTCTTCGTGCATCTGCTTGAGATGCTGGAGAGAATTCCTTTCTTCATCAGAAAGAGAAGCGATGGCCTTCTCTTTTTTATCGATGATCCGATCTCGGAGCTCCTTTAAGGAATGTTCAAGTAGTTCTTTTTCTGCATGGGTTGCATTTAAACCCGCCAATTGCTTGCCGAGCTCATCCTTGGAGGATAAAAGCTCTTCGACACTCTTTTCAGAGTTTTGATCGGATGTCTCCTGTAGGGCCTTTTGGAGGCGTCGTTTAAAATCTTCAATTTTGTCCCGTCTTTGGCGTTGAGATTCTTCGATTTCTTTCTCACGCGCCTGCTGGACTTTTCTTTCTCTTTCGTAGACAGGCTCTCTAGCTTTTGCAATTTCATCTTTAAGGAAATGGACTTCATCCCGGCCCAGTTCAATCGTCTTCATAAAGGTCAAGATATCGCTTGACTGCTTCATCGCCTCATCCATCGTGAATGTTTCGGCTTGGCATCTTTCAGCTAGAGGACGGATTTTGTCCATGATCAGTTCGACATTCTTCTTAAATGATTCTTTCTTCTCTGCCAACTCTTTTTTACGTTCTTTATCGCACTCTTTGAGGAAGTCCCAACATTTGCTGAGCTCAAGCCGTGTTTCGGTGAACGCGTGCGTATCGAGGGTCATTTCTTTGGCTAAGATCTGGAGGAATTTAATCTCATCGCGGAGAGCAAAGATCGAAAGATCTTTGCCCATCTCTCCTGTGCACGATTTTGAAACAAAGGCTTTCACATCGCTCAGGAATTCTGTTGAAATTTGTCGAATGAGCTCTTTTCTGCGAGGGAAAATCTGATCGCCGACCTTAGAAAGACGGTCAAAAAACTTGTTCTTAAAGCGGATCCGCATTTCGGTGCGGATTACTTCTTTACGAAAGCTATTGACACGCGAAGCCAGCGTATTGAGAAGGTCGAGTTCTTGCTGGAGGGTTGTATAGAGCTCTTTCTTAGGACGGAGCGTTTCGCATTGGTCAGGAACAGCCCACTGAGAGGCTCGAGGGGAGGTTCGAGCAATCAGCTCATCGATTTGCGCGAGATCGGTTTCAATCGCTTGGATTGCCAAGTCAATTTGCTCCATGGCAAACGCTGATTGCTCATCGAGGGTCTCTTTCAGATGGCGGGCTTCCGTCGAGATTTCAATATATTGAGCCCAAAGTGTTGATCGGACCGGAGCAGGAAGAGTTTCTTTGAAGAGTGGAAGACAGAGTCTTTTGGCTTCCCAATAGTCTTTAAAACGGACAGCTTTCTCTGACAAGGCAGCCCGCATAACGGCGAGGCATTTCTGAATCTTTTCTTCCCCAGAAACGGTCATGCCCAGCTCAGCGATCAGTTCTTTCAAAACAGGCGAAGACGGTTTCTCCTGTTTTTCTGATTGCGCCTCAGGAGCAGAAATTTTGGTCTTGCTTGTCATAAGATTTTTTTATAAGCAAAATTTGAAGTATTTCATTGTCAAAACAAGCATCTTCTCTCGAATCTGATCCATAAAAATACTCTTTGTAGAAGGAAATTTTACTCTAAGCCTTCTTTTAAAGCCAAGAATATTGGAATAAATTCAACTCTGCTCGTAGTCTTGGATGATCATCTCTACAGCCGTCTCTACGCCTATTTTATGAATATTTAGCCATCGGAAAAGAGGCTCTTTCCGGAACCAGGTCATCTGCCTCTTCGCGTATCTTCGAGAGGCCTGCTTGAACGATTCGAGGAAATGGTTTCTGTCATCTTCTGATTGGGCCGTTTTAAGAAATTCCAGGCATTGTCGGTATCCTATTGCTTGGGATGCCGATGTGTTTTTCTGGAGCCCTTCGTGATCGAGTTTTTTGACCTCTTCAATCAGCCCTTCCGAGACCATCTTTTCACATCGTTGATCTAACATGGGGTAAAGAATTTCTTTCGGCATATAGAGGAACCAGCACCTGAAATCGTATTCTTGCGAAGGAGTCATCCCCTTCTCAAAAAAGGAGACTTTTTGATTGGTGAGTGTCATGATCTCTAAAGCGCGAATAATCTTATGCCGGTCTCGGGAGGTAATCGTTGCAGCGTATTCGGGATCAAGCCCTTTTAACCGTTCGTAGAGAGTAAGAGACCCTTTTTCCATCATTTCATTTTCGAGTTTTTTTCTCACATCCGGTACTGAAGCAGGCCCTTTGGGAGGACCGTAGATCAAAGCGTGGATATAAAAACCTGTACCGCCCACAACAATCGGAACATGGTCGCGGGCGTAAATTTCTCGGAACGCTTGTTCGGATTCATTAAAAAAATCGACAACGTTGAAGGTTTCGTCAATATCTCGGCTATCGATGAGATGGTGCCGGATATTTCCCCGGTCTTCAGGTTTGACTTTTGCCGTTCCGATGTTCATCCCACGGTAGACCTGCATTGAATCTGCCGAAATAACCTCCCCGCCAATGGCTTTGGCCATGAGAAGAGATGTTTTTGTTTTGCCAATGCCGGTAGGGCCCGCTAGAACAATGACCCTCTTTTTTTTGGGAACGGGAGGCAATTTTTGACGTAGAGGAACGGTGAAGGGGTTGATAATGCTTTGAAGTTCTTTATTCCCAAAAGCAGTGCCCGACACTACACCCTCTTTTCTACAAACCGTTTATACCCAAGGAACTCCAAAATTTGATTTTTGAAATTCCTTGGGTATAGTTTGTATTAGAATCCTTCTTCAAATAAAAGAGTGACATTCTTTAAATTAGAGTATAAAACTTGTTATTTATAAGCAAGAACCTCTCAGTAAAGATCGTTTTTTTGACTCTGCCAAACCCGGCGATCACCATACACATAGCTGTCAAATTCAGTGAACACTTCTTCGACAGCACCGTACTTTTCTAAGATGGGCTTGAGTTGTACGTATCGGTCTTTATTAAAGTTTCTAAGGTCTGTGAGGATATGGACTTTATCTTCACTTAGGCTAAATATAGAATTGGGGTTGGCACCTTTCTGGAGTAAGAATTCAACGGCTTTAACCGGGACGTTTGGATTTTTACATGCCATAATAAAAGGTGTTACAAAGGCACGGGCTCGCAGCTGCCCAATATTGCATAAAAGGCTTCTAGGCATAAGTCGGGTGATTTGTTCCATATCTTGATATTGTTCATTAGTAAACTCCTTAAAACTGCTCCATGCAAACATTCTATACGGATGGCCAGCTGAGACTAAATCCAGCAGCTGTGGGTTACCGCACGGAACCATCTTTCCTTCTTCCTTGTCTGGCTCATAATAGCAGCCAGGTTCAAGATAAATTTTATTATAAACGGAATATTTATTGTAGAGTGTGAAAATCATTTTGATGTCAGCACGTTGCTTAGAAGAGGAATTCTCAAACTCTATGCAGACTAAGGATAATGTAGATAATTCCTTGCCACCATTTTTGATATCTTCATTTGAAAAAACGGCCCTATTAACAATCAAAGAGATGATTAGATCCGCCCTGCACTTAATAATCGGTAGCCTGAGCTCCGGTGATAGTTCTTGAAAGAGGGTAAAAGAGTCAATGGGTTTTTGAATGACAGCTGAACTAGACATATGTATACCCCGTTTTATAGTCTTGTTTTCAAAGAGAAAGCCTATCCTTCATTTGTTAACAAATGAAGGATAGGC
>DASUCX010000105.1:0-21714 GCA_036275855.1 Rhabdochlamydiaceae bacterium | reverse complement strand
GATCAAAGCCCTCGAAAAAGCGTGGACGGAAAAACCGGCAAAACTTTCTTTAGCCATCGCCCATACCCGCTGGGCTACCCACGGAAAACCCTCACGGGAAAATGCCCATCCTCACTTCGATCAGCACTTGAGAATTGCCGTCGTTCATAATGGCATCATCGAAAATCACCGGGCACTTCGGCACATGCTTGAATCGTATCATATTGAGTTTAAATCCGACACCGACACGGAAGTCGTCGCCCAGCTCATCGGCCACTTTTATCAAGGCGATATCGTCGATGCGACCCAGCAAGCGCTTTCCCTTATGCAAGGATTTTGGGGGATTGCTGTCATCCATAAAGACCATCCAGATAAGATCATTGCCGCCAGCCGTGAGAACCCCCTGGCTGTCGCTTTTAAACCCACCTCCGGAGAGGCCTTCCTCTCTTCAGACCCCAATGCCTTCCATTCCTCTGATCTCGATGTCCTTTTCCTCAGGAGTGACGAACTTGCCGTCATCCAAGCCGATAAAGTCGAAGTTTTCGACCACGCCCGTGCCCAGATCACCAAAACTCCTGAAAAACTCGGCCTTGAAAACTACATCCGCTCCAAAGGCAATTTTGAGCACTTTATGCTCAAAGAGATCTTTGAACAGCCCCAAACTCTCGAACAGGCGCTCCATAACCGATTCATTGAAGATTTCGGCACTGTCGAATTTGAAAACTTTAACCTAAGCCCCCAAGACCTTCAAGCTGTCCGCCGCATCCTCATCCTTGGCTGCGGGACTTCTTGGCATGCCGGCTGCATCGGATCGTTCCTTTTTGAAGAAAAAGCCCGCATCCCTACCCAGGCCGAGATCGCTTCTGAGTTTCGATATAAAAACCCGATCGTCTCCGAAAACACCCTCGTGATTGCCATCAGCCAATCGGGAGAAACTTTAGATACCATCGCTGCCATCCGGGAAGTCAAACAGAAAGGGTCCAAAGTTCTGGCCATCTGCAATGTCAGGAATTCGACCCTTGTGCGCGAGGTCGACGCGACCGTGTTCCTCAGAGCAGGCCCTGAAATCAGCGTCTGCTCCACCAAAGCCTTTACCAGCCAATTGACCGTTCTTTCGATGTTAGCCCTCCTGATGGGCCGTCAAAGACATCTTTCGAAAGAAGAAGGCCAAAGCTTCCTCCATGAGCTCCATCAACTCCCCGCCCTGGTACAGCAGGTCCTAGCCCTCCACCCCCTGATCGAAGCGGTTGCCCAGCGGTATAGCTCTTATAAACACTTTTTTTTCCTGGGCCGCCATTGCATGTACCCTGCGAGCCTCGAAGCCGCCCTTAAGCTCAAAGAGATCTCCTACCTCAATGCCACTGGCTGCGCAGCCGGGGAAATGAAACACGGGCCTATTGCCCTCATCGACTCTGAGTTTCCCGTTATCGGCCTTTGCGGCAACCGCAGGACCTTGGATAAGATCATCAGCAATCTGACCGAAGTCAAGGCCCGTGGAGCCCCCGTTTTGGCCTTTGCCTTCGCCCCTGCATTTAATGAAGAAGGGACCCCTGATATCGAGTCTGTCGCCGATGACACCATCTACCTCCCCCCCTGCTCCGATGAGCTTGCCCCGATCCCTTTCTCGGTCGCACTTCAGCTCTTTGCCTATCATATCGCTAAATGCCGAGGTACCGAGATTGACCACCCCCGCAACCTCGCCAAATCGGTCACTGTTGAGTAAATAACTCACCCTTAATTCTTAATGTAAACACCTTATTTTCAGCAGCTTGTATTCAAATATTCTTATTGTTTTATCTTCATTATTATGATAAAATAGAATAAAGAGTTGATATAGATATGACTACAACACCACCAATTGATACTGCACAACTTAGATTCACACAACGAACGGGGCCTGTTAACCCTGGCACTCCTGGTTCTACTCAGTCTCAGGCAGATTCTAGTATTGTCACCCTGAACGGTAAACAATATAAGATAACGGTAGAGATTCTTATAAACGGCGAGTGGAAAAAAGTCGACGCTTCAAAATTCGGTTCTCAAGCCTCTTCAGCTCTAGCTCAAAGATGCCAAGAAATCTACCAGCAAATTACACACGATCCAAACTCAGCAAGTACGATATCGGTCTATTTTAAAACCAAAGATGCTGCCAAAAATCTGACTTTCCAAAAACTCGAATATAAAACCGCGGGTTCTTCTCAACTCGAGACATTCGACATTGAGAAAAATGAATTTGAAGCTGAAACTGATGCACAGCGTGTCGATGCTTTCGCTCGATCATTATTGCCTATGTCTTCACGACTCTTTAGCAATCCTGAACAATACATCGCTGCTCCAGCAAGAGTCAAAAGAACTCAACAACTCACACAACAGCCTGTAACCCAGACTTTGAGCTCGGTTAAACAACTCTTAAACGTCCGAGAAGCCGGATCGCAAGAAAATCGATGCGCAACACTTTCAATAGCTGCTATCTTATTGCAAACCTATAACGGACAGCTTGACGATATTGCAAAAATATACAAAATCCCTCTGAATAAATCTTCTGGGGAAACCGATCAGATCATCTTATCGAATGGGCTGATAGAACTCGCAGCTCAGACAATAGAAAAACAAGTTACAAAATTTAAGCAAGACGATTTCTATAGCAACATTGTCGCCGCATTAGGGGATGCTGGACAAAGCATTGATAATGAAAACGACAGAGACGCCGTTATCGCCCAATATGTAACTCTCATCCGTAAGCCAGGGCAAATGTTAGACGTTCCTGTCTTTGATGCTCTAGAAATGAACGGAATTCCGTTTATCACTTTAGTTCCTAACCAAGCACGAAACGATCTCGTCTTAGGAAGCGTCAGCGGATCGATTTCTTTCGATACAGTTCAACGTAGCCTTAACCACTATGACCTGACAAATATCTGCTTCGTTGTACGAGACGGATTACACTATCAAGCTGTCCAAATGAACAGCTCGTTGCAGCAAGATACAAAACTCCGTTCGATTTTAAAGGCTGATATGGAGAAAACTTTAGGCCAAATTCAAATTTTATTGAATGATTCTAGACCTACTAAAGCTAAAGACCGTGAATTTCAACAACTCCTTAACCACGTTGTTTACCTCTATCCTTTCGATTCAAAACCACGTATTATTCAAATGCTCACCAGTGCTAATAAAGAGATTAATCCTGAATCAGTCAACTCTAGTGAGTTGGGTTTTATCGCTGCAGCACTTGGTGCTTTCAGAGAAGGTACTACAGCTCCCACAGGCGATCAATCTGAAGATGAAGATTAACCCTTGACACACACTTCTTGCCTCGTCGATAATCTATCGGCATGGGTAAAAACGCCGATGCACATGTTCTTCTAGAAAAAAACGCCAAAATCGATAGCCGTCTGGTTTATGAGGGCAAATACCTCAAAGTCCGCCACGATACCATCCATACCCCCCACCATCCCGAACAAAACTGGGACATCGTTCTCTTGAAGGGCGCTGTCGCCGTCATCCCGATTGATTCTCAAGGACATATTGTCTTGGTCGAACAATGGCGAAGAGCCATTGAAAAAGTCACCTTAGAGCTTCCGGCAGGGATGCTCGAACCCGGAGAATCCCCTGAAGTCTGCGCCCAAAGAGAGCTCCAAGAAGAGACCGGCTTTAAGGCTGGCTCCCTCACGTCGATGGGGGGATGTTACACCTCTCCGGGGTTAATCTGTGAATATATCCATCTTTATCTTGGCAAAGAGCTATTTAAAAGCCCCCTAAAAGCCGATGATACCGATCTCATCGATGTTAGGGCCGTCCCCGTCGATGAAGCGCTTAAACTCATTGCAAACGGTCAAATTTGCGATGCCAAGACGGTCGTCGGCATCCTGAGGTACATCCATGATTAAATTTCTGCTGCGCCTCATTTTGCTGGTGCTTGTCCTCCTCTTCCTGCTTTTCCTCTTTGCTCCGAACATGCTCTCGACTAAAAAGGGGAAAGAGCTTTTTTTTAAAACGTATAAGTCACTGACCGGCAATATCCTTGCAGCCGACACCTTTGAGATCAGCTGGTGGCAAGGGCAGAAAATTGAAAACCTCTCCGCCACCTTTCCTAAAGACAAAATGACCTTTATCGGGCCTAAAATCTTGACCGATGCGACGCTCTGGCAGATTCTTTTTTATAAAAACCTGGGCAATCTAGACATCACCTCCCCTCAGGTCACCTTCAATGCCGATCTCCCCAACCATCAAAGGGTTGAGGTCAAAACCCCTAAATTGAAATCGGGATTTGTTCCTGAAATCACCCTTTCTGCTGTTCCAATGCAGTCGATGCCTCCCTATCTGGGCCATATCACGATCAAAGAGGGAAATATCAAGTTTATCGGCAACGGGTTTGACCCGATCGAGCTCCAAGGAGTTGCTCTCGATGTTGCTCTGTCAAAATCGGTCATGAAGATCAAAGGAAACGGAAGAACCTCGCAAGGGGCTATTACCGGAGATTTCGATCTTGCTTTATCGTATCAACCCTCGCAGGTCGATGTGGTAGCAACATTAAAGAACTTCCCTACACGCAGTATTGATCAAACAGTATCAATTTTTAAGCCTCAATTAAAGGGGGTCATTTTAGGTTCGATCGGAGAAGCCATCAATGTTGAGCTTAAACTCAAAAATCTTCCTGAGACGTTAGAGCTCTTTTGTGATGCAGGCTCTCCGAGCTTTTCAGCCCATATTGAAACAACGACACAAGACGGCAAGGTCGCTCTTGCAGCCCCTGCGCTCATTCAATTTCAGATCCCTGAATCTTTGCTCCCATCTATCCCTTTAAAAAATCCGTTCAAGGGACAGCTCAAAATAGAAACATTTTCTCTTCCGTTAAACGATAGGGAAAACTGCGCGTTTCAAGCCACATTAAAGGGTGAGGCACTGGAGTTTCCTTTTGGAACGATTCAGCCGTTTGCACTTTTTCTAGCAACGGATAGTTTTAAAACCCGACAATTTACTTTAAAGATCGATTCTCCAGACGCCCAACTTAATTCTTCTCTGTACCTTCCCGATGAATGGACCCAAATGAACTGGTCGGGCGAAGGATTGTTCCCGCACAATACCCAAGTGAAATTTTCAGCTCAGACCCTTTCCGTTATTACAGCAACCATCCAAGGTGATCAATGGAAAGGGAATTTTTCCGGGGGCTTTGATCCTGTACAAAATGTGGTATTCTTAAACAAACCTGCGGAAATCACCTATCAACTCTCTCAGCTCCCTTCTCCCCTACCGCCAGTTTTAGAACAGCCGACAAAATTTCACATTCAAATTGAGCCGCTTAGCGTCGCTTTAGCCACGATGAGCGGTCCCGTTTCGCTGCAAATCCAAGCCGATCCTACCACCATCAAAGGACTCCCGCTGGGCCAAACAACGATCGCTGCTAGTGGCGAACTTAAAAGTCGGAAAGGAGCCTTCGAACTAAACTCAAGTGTGGGTCAAGGCACCATCAATGCCGTCGGCTCGTTCGGATGGCCGCAAGACATCACCGCTAAAATAAATGTCGTCCAATTTCCCACCTCCTTCATCGATCTCTTCCTCGATACTGAGCAGATGGCTCCGATCATAGGAGAGAAACTGAATGCAATCATCGACATCCATCAGGCATCGCAAAAAAAAGAGATCTCGTTCGATATCAAATCAGACGCTTTGTCTGCAAAAGCCTCTCTGGAGCAAACCACTACAGCTCTCAAATTAACAAAGCCGGCGAAAGTCTCTTTGACCCTCTCCCCCGAAGGATATGCCGCTTTAGACAGGTGGATGAACCAAACGCCGACTCCCTTCCAACTCAATCAACCTGCCCTCATTCAATCTTCAATCAACACGCTATTTCTCCCTTATATCGAAGGAAAGCTCCTCTTTTCCGATCTCCTCTGCCAGGCCGACGTTTCCATCGGTAGTTTGAATTTTTCAGGGAAAAATTCCGATCAAACCATCCAGCTGAGCAATGTTCAGCTCCGGCTAGACCATGCAACAAAAGCAAACCCGCTTAAGGTTGCACTGTCAGCCAGCAGCTCAGGCAGTGGATCGTTTTCCATCCAAGGAACTCTTGATCCAAGCACAGGAAGCCTGGACATGAGCGGCAAGCTCGACCAATTCCCAAGCGCAGCTTTAGATATTGTTTCACAAGCCATGGGAAGCTCCGTTTCGATGGCAGCGATTTTCGGCCCTCAACTCAATCTCACAGCAAGTTCAACTCTGACCCATTGGAATGGACCCATTCAACTCCAGCTCAATTCGACCAATATCCGCGCCGTGCTTGATGGAGCGATGAGCAATGGCACCCTCCATTTAAACAACGATTTTCAGATGCAGCTTTTGCTGACCCCAGATTTGAGCCGAGTCTTGTTAAATTCCGTGAATCCCCTTGATCTATCTGCCATTACCGCTCAGGCCCCTATCACTTTAAAAATTCCATCTCAAGGCTTTTCCTATCCAATCCATCCTCCCAATACCGCCCAGATCAATATCCCCTCCGGACGTTTAGACCTCGGCAAACTATATTGTCACAATGAAGGGAATGTCAACATCACCCTAGGCCTCCTCAAACTCCAACAATTTTCTCGCAATCAAAATCTTGAGCTTTGGTTTGCTCCTTTAGATTTTCATATTGTAAACGGGATCATGGAGTGTGAAAGAACAGAGGCATTGATTGCTCAAGCCTATCAAGTCTGTGTCTGGGGTGACCTTAAATTTCCCTCAAAAAAAGTCGATATGGTTCTCGGGTTAACTGCAGGGTGTCTTAGAGCCGCTTTTGGCATCAAAGACCTTCCTGATGATTATGTGCTTCAGATCCCGATGAAAGGACCAATGAATGATGTGAAAATCAACACAGGCAAAGCGACAGCCAAAATCGGTGCGCTCTTGCTCTGGCAGCAGAAAGACATGGCTTTTGGGAAAAGTTCTAAAGGACAAGCTTTAGGCAAGTTGTTGAATAAAGTCGGGCCTCTTCCCGATGGAAATGCTAAAGCACCTCCTGCAAAAAGACCCTTCCCCTGGGAAGGGCGCTAATTGTGAACCCCGGCCTTAGAAGCTGTCTTAAGGGCCGGGATTCCGCCGGAGGATAGATGAAAAAGTCGCACAAACTGTGCGACAATTGGCAAATTTATTTTTGAGTCCTTCAATACCGGAAAAATCGCAAAAAGGCTTGAGTATATCCGAGACTCTGGCGTATCCTTTCTCTTCGTGAATGATCATTTTTGGTCTCAGTTGAGTTTTAAGTGAGCTTGACTTTATCAGAGAGAGGCTTATAGGATCAATATTACGGAAGCTAAAGAGGGCAGGAAAGAAATATGGAAACCTATCAATTTTGGACATTAATTGGCCTTATAGCGGCTGGCTTTGCATGGATGATCTCATGGTTAAAATCTATCGATCGATCTATGAATGATATTGATAAAAGGGTTACTGTCATTGAGACAATTCTATCTATGATGGGAGCTTCAATCAAGCTTCCCCACAAAGAACGGACTGATCCTTGAGTAAAGATAGACAGCTCCAAAAAGGGCTCGGTAAAAAGCCACATTAAGAATTTCTGAATAGGTTCATGAGTCTCATCTCAGCCATTTTTAACAATTATGTAGTGCCAGCCGCTTTGAGCAGGCCAATGGTGATCAGCGCAGGGTGCATTCTGGCCATTCCTGCTTTGGAATTGGTTCATCGAATCCGCCAGGATTATTCGTTGTTTAAGGAACGCCTCCAGGTTCCTGCTATAATTGAACCGGAAGAACAAAAATCGACCCGTTTAGAAAAAATCGAATCACTCCAAGACCTCATCAAAACTCGAGCAATGACAGCTTTGATTTTTGGAGCCTTTGCCTCGAATTATATTCCTGGGTCCGGAGCTATTGGCCTTTTGGGATACCTAGTTTACTCTAAGCTCGATTGGAAAAATGAGAAAAAAAATGACAACCCATGTATCTCGCTCATTGTTCCTGGTTTTGTTTTGAAGGTTATTTCAGAGTATAAAAGCCAGATTGGCCATGCGATGAAAGTGGGGGTGATCCATGCAACCTCTGCAACTAATTCTTTTTTGCGGGCGCTTATCACACAAGTCAAACATGCTGCTACAGCGGTCTTTCGTGTACTTAGGTCCATCGTTAAAGTCCTTACAATCCCCTTCAAACTGCTGGCCAAATGTTTGAAGATCTTCAACGCGTTCATCAGGCATCCCACGTTGGCATTAGTAGCGATTGCCGGTGTTCTTTGTTTGATTGGTTGTGTAATCTATGGCCATCAGCTGACAGGATCTGCTGCATCTGTTGCTAGAGGGATCAATATCCTAATCGGTGGGTTTTTACAGATTTTAAAAAGGCTGAGTAAAACCATTGGACCTATTGGGCGAGCGCTTTCGTTCATTCCCACCCTGCTTGTAAAAATCTTGCAGGTCATTAAAACTGTGATTTATGGTATAATTTTTTTCTCTAAAGGCACCCTATGAGCACAAGCGCTACATCTTCTTCTTTACTCGTAAAAAGATCTCGTTCCGATTTAGAGGAGAGACCGCGCAAAAAACGAAAGCTCGACTTTCTAAACCCTATCCCTGAGAATACGCCAGCTGCTTTGTCTCAGCGATCGATCTCCTTGAGCGATTTAGACAGTAGCAAAGCTACAGGTATCTATGGAAACTTGATAAGCACGCGCCCTGTCAATGATGTCCAAAAAATAGCGCAGCCTTTACAGCTATGTTCCTGTGCAACTTCAGAAAAGGGACAACGTCCTGCGAATGAAGACCATCACATCCTCTTTTCAATACCCTTTGGAGACGTCTTTGCTGTCTTTGATGGACATGGAGATTTTGATCAATCAAGATTAGAAACAGGAGAAGATCAAGATGGAAAAAAGCTAGCCAAGCAGGCGGCTCAGCTGCTAGAGGCTCGGCTTCCCTCCCTCATTCTAGATTGCAACTATAATATCCCGCTGGCATTTAAAAAATGGTGTCGACAGTGCCAGCGCTCTTTTCCTACTGTAAGAGCAGGGACAACAGCAGTCTTCTGCTTATTTGAGAAGATCAATCCTTCTCTTCATACGGCAACCGTGGGGGATTCGAGGGCGTTTCTCTTTCGCAAAAAAAATGAGACCATTTCAGCAATTGCTCTTTCTCCTGATACGAACTGGTGCAGCCCCGAGGCAGAAATGAGAGTGCAACAAATTATAAAACCTGAAGAATTTGAGAACTGGAAATCCGAAACCCGACCTAAAAAACGCCGCTTTCCACCCTCAATAGGGATCAATCTATCTTCGTCTTTGGGAGATAAATGCATGTCTATCGATGGGAAAACAGCGATTAGTCATACACCTGACTACAACCAGATCCAAACTCAGCACGATGATATCATTGTGATTGCGTGTGATGGGGTGTGGGATTATGTCGACGCAGATACATTAATCGAAGGTGTGATCCAGCCTCATTGGAATGATCTTGAGGTCAATCTTGCAACACTCATTTCAACCCTTGCTTTTGAAGCTCAACGGATCAAAACTCAAGATTTTCAATCGTCCCACAAGGGCGATAACGTTACAGTCATTGCAGTACGAGTTGGGCACCCTCAGCAGGACACACTTGCACTAACAGAAGAAGAGGTGTTAACGCAGCCTGTAGAATCTTCGCAGGAATTGGGATCTCCAACTAACTGACGGATGAGTCGCGCACATTCTTGGGGATTTTCTAAATGAACGGCATGACCAGCATTGGGGATTTCTAGAGATGGGATTTTTAAATCGTGATAGAGCTGCGCATATTTTTGATCCCACTGGCCATGGAGAAAAGTAGCATCGGCATTGAATTCTTGCTTGGAAAGAGTTTCACTTTCGAGCATTTGTGCAAGTTGTTTGGGATCTTGATCAAGCCTGCGAAAAAAGATCTTCGAAAACTCGGGATGAGCCCGAAGAGAATCAAAGAGCGGCTGAGCATACCAGTCGTGAAGAAAACTCTCTAGAGGTTGTTGGAGAAGTTTTTCGATCCACTGCCGGTCTTGGATCAAACGAGCCGCTTTTTCTTGGGGAGTTTGAAGACCTGGATGGGTGGAGAGGAGAATTTTAGGATTGGAAGATCGAAGAGCAATCCGCCCTCCCATCGAATAACCAATGAGGATCGAACCCTCTGGGATCTGAAACGGATAAGAAAGCGCTAGGCAAGAATACTCAGGAAGATGAGAAATGACCTCATCCCAATCGTGAGGACTACCCAAAAAACCATGCAGAAAGACTAAGAGACAGTCTCTAAGCAATGGTGATTTCTTTGCATAAATAGACATCTTGGACGGCATTGAGGAGCTGGATCCCTTCTTTCATCGGTTTCTGGAACGCTTTGCGCCCGGTAATAAGACCCATGCCTCCGCCCCGTTTGTTGAGGACAGCGGTTTCAACAGCGTCGGCAAGGTCGTTATCCCCGGAAGGCCCTCCGGAGTTGATCAGACCAACACGGCCCATGTAGCCGTTAGCCACTTGATACCGGACAAGATCAACGGGATGATCGGAACAGAGAGTGGTGTACATCTCAGGAGTTTGCTTACCAAATTTTAGGGCTTTAAATCCACCATTGCAGACAGGCAATTTTTGTTTGACGATGTCAGCTTGGATTGTCGAGCCCAGATGATTGGCTTGTCCGGTTAGATCTGCAGCAAAGTGATAATCTTTATCAGGAGTGTTAAAAGCAGGATTGCGGAGATAACACCAAAGGATCGTCGCCATACCCATTTCATGGGCCATTTCAAAACACTTGCTCACTTCAATGATCTGCCGGTCGCTTTCAGCAGATCCAAAATAGATCGTTGCTCCGACAGCCACGCAGCCCATGTTCCAAGCTTGTTTGACGGAGCCGAACATGATCTGGTCGTGTTTATTGGGATACGTCAGCAGTTCATTATGGTTGAGCTTTAGGATAAAAGGAATTTTGTGCGCATACTTGCGAGCGACACTGCCAAGCACCCCTAATGTCGAAGCGACAGCATTGCAGCCGCCTTCGAGTGCAAGTTTAAGGATATTTTCGGGATCGAAATAATGGGGGTTCGGAGCAAAAGAGGCGCCTGCGCTGTGCTCGATGCCTTGATCGACCGGCAAAATGCTAAGGTATCCAGTATGAGAAAGCCTTCCATGGCCGTAGAGGCATTGGAGGCTGCGCAGCACACGGATGCTCCGGTCGGACTCAGCAAAGATCTGACTGACCCAGTTAGATCCGGGAAGATGGAGCTGGTCTTTGGAAATGGTTTTGCACACATGGGAAAGAAGGCTTTTGGCTTTACGGCCAAGTAATTTTTGGATTTTGGAATATGACATAGCAACCCTTATTTATTTTAGAGAGTAGCTGGGAGGCAGCTTTTTTTCAATGCGAGTAAATGTATCACTCAGATAAGATTTATCGAATTTTAGATGAGGACGTTCAATTTATGACGCTTTTTGCATTACTACCTGCAAGTTCTCCATCGCGTGATCCTGCAACAGTCGCATTCGCGACGTATTCTAGTTTTCATTCTAATCAACTCTGGGTTGAATCGATAGCACGTGAAAAAGTATCAAACGCCAATGATATCTTAAGAGATCATTTGTTTATACATTCCAAGAATTTCTTAAAAAAGCTACCTAAAAACCTTGCTAATCTGATACCATTTTTTCCTCGGTTTGCAGCGACTGGATATCCGTATCTGTCGTTTTTAAGCCGGGCATCCGCTATCCGTGCTTCATTCAGTAACCTTGAATCCACTTTAACTCCGGCAAGAGTGACCCATTTTGCAAAGGGATGGGTCCCGGATCCTAAAGGACGTTTTTTCTTGATTACGACCTCGCTACTTGCTTTAAATACACTGAAATTTTTTAAAGATATGTCGAATGAACCGAAGTGGATTCCAAAAAAGGAGGCCCGAACTCACGTTAAAAATCAAGCGAATGATTTTCTTGCCGTTGTATGGAGAGCAACGCCTTATTTGATGATCATTACGAATATCGCCGTGACTGTTTTACGGATTTACCAGGGCGGCTCTGCTGAGTGGGTAACGCTGGCGGTGACAGGAGTTACACTACTGCCGATCACGAATTTGATGCCGGAATCTTTTTCTGTGTGTTTAAGTATGTGTGGCATCCCTATCGATTTGGCAGCCTTCTGGTATGGCGATTATGACATGCGAAAATCTATTCTCATTGGTTTGATTTTTCGAGGCATTTTTTAAGACTAATCAATTAGACGGCCTTTGGTCTCGGGGATATACTTGAGGATAAAGAATAACGCGAGGATCCCGAAGCCCCCATAGAGGGCAAAGGCTCCTGCGTGGGAGACTTTAGACGTCAGATCTAAGAACGTAAAGACCACGATAAAGTTAAAGATCCAGTTCGATAGTTGGGCGATGCTGATCGCTTGTCCCCTAACGCGGCGGGGAAAAATTTCTGTTCCAATCAGCTGAGGCATCGGTCCCATACTTACCGCGAAAGCGGCGATAAAGATCATAATGCTCGATGTCGCCAGCCATTTCATGGTCTCCGGGCTAGAGAGGAAGGCAATCGAGAGTCCAAATAACGAAAGGATCATCCCGATGATGCCCCCGATCAAGAGGGGCCGGCGTCCCCACTTGTCAATTAAAAATGTCGCAAAAATTGTCATGATAAAGTTAATGCTGCCCAAAAAGACGGCGGGGAGCATCGCTGAAGAGGCCGAGGCAAATCCCGTTACCTGGAAAATCGAAGGAGCAAAATAGAGAATCGCGTTGACGCCTGTAATCTGTTGAAAGACGTTGATGAGGATGGCAATGATCAAGAGATGGCGGATACCTGGCTCAAGAAGGGTTTTCCAAGGAGCATGTGAAGGTTGATTCTCAGCAGGCCGGCTGTCGGGAAGGAGAAAAAAACCAAAAAAATGGACTAAAGCCGGAATGGCTCCTAAGATGAACATCCACTCCCAAGAGCCTGAGAACGAAAGCGCCCAATTCACGCCATACGCCACAAAAATTCCTAACGTCACCGCGAGTTGATAACAGCCGACAAAGAATCCTCGGCTCTCTGCGGGGCAAACTTCAGCTAAATAAAGCGGTCCCACAACAGAAAATCCCCCTGAAGCAATTCCTTGGAGAATTCTTCCGGCCATTAGTTGAGGCAGCGCCGATGCGGTCACGACAAGGAGTGTTCCGAAAATAAACACAAGCGCCATCAGCTGCTGGGTCCTTTTTCGCCCCAGCCGGTTAGCTAGAGGCCCTGCGACTGCAGTCCCCGGAAGCGCGCCCATCAGAAAGGCGCTGACAGCCAAGCCTTGTTGCTCAGGAGTTAGGGCAAATTGTGAGGCAATAAAAAGAACAGCCCCTGCCATAATCCCAATGGCGTAGCCAAACTGAAAACCGCCTAGCGTTGCAATCAGGTATTTGAACTTGTTCATGCGACCATGATACGACAAAAGACGTTCTATTTCAATGGATGTAAAGTAAAAGACTCTTTAAATAGGCGCCTTCGGGATGGTAGATCGAGACTGGATGATCTGGAGCCTGGATATGTCTGCCTAAGATGCGGACGCTCCGTCCGGCATCGGAAGAGGCTTGAAAGATGAGCTGCTGGAACAGTGAAGCATCGATATAAGACGAACAGCTGCAGGTCAAAAGAAGAGACCCTGGTGGCATTTTTTGGAGAGCCGCGCGATTGATTTCTCGGTACCCTTTGGAAGCCATGACGACATCGGATCGCTTTTTAGCAAAAGCAGGAGGATCTAAGATCACGATATCGTAGTTAAGGGGCTTTGTGCGGAGAAAATCAAAGGCATCGGCCTGGAAAATGGAGTGGCGTGAGCAGTCAAAATTATTCCGCTCAGCGAGTTTGCACGCCTCTTTAGAGATCTCGACACTATGGACAAGGTTTGCTCCTCCTTTTAACGCCGCCAGAGAAAATCCGCCCGTGTAAGCAAAGCAATTGAGAACTCTTTTAGTGTGAGAGAGTTCGAGGATTTTTTTGCGCATTTCGCGTTGATCGAGAAAAAATCCGGTCTTTTGACCTTCTACAATCGAAACGATATATGAAATCCCATGTTCGATAATGGTGACTTCGGGAGTTTCTGTTCCGTAGAGAAGTCCTTTGGCATCTTCAAGTCCTTCTTGGCGACGGGCTACTGCGGTACACTTCTGATAGATGGCTTTCGGCTTGAGAAGTTTGACTAGTTCATCGACGAGAAAGTTTTTCAGTTTTTCCATTCCTGCGGTGTGGATCTGCATGACTAAGATATCGGCGTATTGGTCGATAATGAGACCTGGCAGACCATCGCCCTCCGCATTGATCAAGCGGCGACCTTCCATCGGCACAAGGACATTGCGCAGATCAAGGGCGGCCTTCAGTTTTTGGCGAATCGTTTCAAGTGGATTTTCTGCCGTGAAATTGATCATTCGGCCAGCGATTGAATTTTCTGGGTGGAAATACCCTGATCCGAGAAGTTTGCCCTCTGAAGAATAGACAGGAAAAATCTCTCCAGGTGCATGCTTAGGCCGCGATTCAATAGCTCCGGAAAAGATCCACGGATGCCGATTAAGCAGAGATTTTTCTTTTCCCGGCTTGAGCACTACACGAGACATAAACCTCTCGATTGTTTAACTGGAGCAATGACTTTGCCGATGAGATCGTAACCGGCAATATCTGTGATCTCAACCTGGTAGAGTTTTCCAAACGCTTTAACAAGGCGTCCGTCATTGATGATCACTTGGCCGTCGATCTCAGGACACTGCCCGTAAAACCGGCCACGCATGAGATAGGAAGAATCAGGATGGTAGCCTTCGACCATGACATCTAATGTTTTGCCGATGAAGCGGCGTTGCCGATCTTGGAGAACGTCATGCTGAACGGCAGCTAGACGTTTAAACCGGTCTTCTTTGATCTCTTCGGAGAGATGGCCCTGAAGAGTTGCCGAATGGGACTCTTCTTCACGGGAGTATTTAAAGATGCCGACGTTATCGAGAGGACACTCTCTGACAAAGTCGACAAGTTCCTGGAACTGTTCTTCGGTTTCTCCAGGAAATCCGACCATTAAGCTGGTGCGAAGAACAATATCGGGAAAGCGATGGCGTAGTAGGGTGATCGTCTCCACAATCTGCTTTTTAGAGGTTTTTCTGCGCATTGCTTTCAAGAGGGTGTCATTGATATGTTGGATCGGCATGTCGAAATACCGGCAGATGCGGCTGTCTTGCTCCATCATCTGCATGATCTCTTCCGTGATCTCATCAGGGTAAAGATAGAGAAATCGGAGCCAGAATTTTTTATTCGTTGCGAGCATTTGTCGCAAAAGTTGCGCAAGGCCGTCTTTTTCCTTCCGGTCTTTTCCAAAGTCGCCCAAATCTTGGGCGATCAAGATCACTTCATGAACGCCCTGAGAAAGAAGAGCATTAAATTCTTTGACAACTTGATCGATGGTTTTGCTGCGCAGCGGCCCTTTAATTGAAGGGATAATGCAGAAAGAACACCGCTTCATGCACCCTTCGGCAATTTTTAAATAGGCATAGTTTTTAGGCGTCGAAATTTGCCGAGGGACTTCTCCCCACTCGAGATAGCTTTTGGCAGAAGTGATCGCTGTTCCGGCTTCGGGAGTTTGGACGGCATCGAGAATCTTTTCCATATCGCCCGAACCGAGGAAGTAATGGACCGCAGGAAACCGGGTGCGGATTTCCGGGCCGTATTTTTGAACCATACATCCAGCCACGATCACTCTCGCTCCTTTCTTTCTCTCTTTTAATAACGCGTCGATGGTATCACACGACTCTTTGCGCGACTCGGCTAAAAAGCCACAGGTGTTGACAATCAGAAAATCGGCTTCTTCTAAATTTTCAGCTGGTTCATAGCCGGCTTTTAAGAGGATCCCCAGCATCACTTCGCTGTCGACGAGATTCCGGGCACATCCCAAGCTTGTAAAATGAATTTTGTTTCTGCTTTTGCCAATTCTTTTCATACCTATCCTTGTGGAAATAGCTTCCCATTCCCGATAATGTGTTCAAAAGTGTACAGGATTTTCTGTGATAAAGCATCTGTTAAAAAAATTAGTGATACTTGCCGCCTCGCTTTTCATGGTAGTCACTTTAACTTTTGTTTTGACACATTCGATCCCAGGAGATCCGTTCACAGATGAAGACATGATCCCGGAAGAGATTTTAAAGGCTCTGCACCATCATTACGGCCTAGATCTGCCGCTCCATGTCCAATTTGGAAAATATTTTGCGAATCTCTTGAAGGGAGATCTCGGACCTTCTTTCAAATATCACGGACGGACGGCCAATCATGTGATCAGCGAAGGGTTTCCCATTTCCTTGACATTAGGACTAGAGGCTCTTTTCATTGCGATCGGGTTAGGAGTGATTTTAGGCTCTTATGCCGCCTTCAAACGGGGGCGGTGGCAAGATCAAGCAGCCATGCTTCTTGCGGTGATTTGGATTTCTGTGCCCAGTTTTATTCTTGCCACCATCTTGCAGTATGTCTTTGCAATGTATTTCGATTGGTTCCCTGTAGCGCGCTGGGGCAGCTTTGTCCAGTCAGTCCTCCCAGCATTAGCGCTGGCGGCCCTTCCGACAGCAATGATCGCACGGCTGACACGGTCGAGCATGGTCGAAGTGTTGCAACAAGACTACATTCTGACGGCCAAGTCAAAAGGGCTCAATTCATTTCAAATCATTACCCGTCATGCACTCCGCAATGCCTTGCTCCCAGTGGTCACCTATTTAGGCCCGCTGACAGCCAATGTGCTGACCGGCAGCTTTGTAGTGGAGAAGATTTTTGGGATCCCCGGTCTTGGCCAATGGTTTGTCATGAGCGTTGCCAATCGCGATTATACGTTGATCATGTCTCTGACCATTTTTTATAGCGCCTTTCTCATGGTGTGTGTTTTTATCGTCGATGTCGTATATTCATTGTTAGATCCAAGGATTAAAACGATTGGAAAAGTTTGAACGACTAGAGCAGCACGAGGTGGTGATTTCCTCCGAAATTGAGGTCACTTCTTACTGGCAAAATTCATGGCGCAGACTTAAAGCCAATAAAAGGGTCATGTTCGGACTCTGGATGCTCGCCTTTTTGCTCATCATGGCGCTGATTGGACCCCTGCTCACCTCTTATCCTTACTATGAGACCCACCTTCCGCTTAAAAATACTCCTCCAGGCTTGCAATTTTGGTTTGGGACCGATGAGCTTGGCCGCGATCTCTTCACACGGATCTGGTGGGGAGCACGCATTTCGCTCTTTGTCGGCATTACTGCCGCCGTCATCGATTTGATTCTTGGGGTGATTTACGGTTCGATTGCAGGCCTCTGGGGAGGAAAACTCGATGAAACGATGATGCGGATCACAGACATCATCTACTCCATCCCCTACCTTCTTATCGTGATTTTACTGATCGTCGTCATGGGATCTGGGCTCCTCACCATTATTATCGCCTTAGCCCTCACCGGATGGATCCCTATGGCGCGGATCGTCCGTGGCCAGGTCATGCAACTCAAAGAACTCGACTATGCGTATGCCGCTTATGCCCTTGGTGCCAGCCGTTGGAGAATTCTCTTCCGTCATCTTCTTCCCAATGCCATTGGCCCGATCATCACCACAATGACCTTTAGCATCCCGACTGCGATTTTTGCAGAGGCTTTTTTGAGTTTTTTAGGCCTGGGCGTCCAAGCTCCGATTTCGAGTTGGGGCATGATGGCCAGCGATGGGCTTTCAGCCCTTCGATATTTCCCTTGGAGACTTTTCTTTCCCGCCGTCTTTATTAGCTTAACCATGCTCTGCTTTAATTTAGTCGGAGATGGAATCCGCGACGCTTTCGATCCAAGGTTGAAACAGTGAAACCTCGTATAGAAGTCAAAGATCTCCAAGTGACACTTCAGAGCCAAGGACAAACCATTCAAGCTGTCCGCAATGTCAGCTTCACGCTTTACGAAGGCGAAAGGCTCGGCATTGTCGGAGAATCGGGCTGTGGAAAAACGATGCTCATGAAATCGCTCCTGCAGCTGCTCCCCTCGACTGCCACAATAGACAGTGGAGAAATCTGGTATCAAGGCACTAATCTCGTGACTCTTTCTGAAAAAAAACTCCAATGCATCCGCGGCAAAGAGATTGGCATGATCTTCCAAGATCCGATGACCTCTTTAAACCCGACATTAAAAATTGGGACTCAAATTGCCGAGGGATTGCTTCGCCACTTTCCAAAAATCACCAAGAATCAAGCCAAGCAGCGTGCCCTTGAACTCCTCAAGCAAGTCGGCATCCCCGAACCTGAACTCCGGCTCGAGCAATATCCCCATCTCTTAAGCGGCGGCATCCGGCAGCGCGCGGTCATTGCGCTGGCGCTCGCATCCAAACCCTCCATCTTGATTGCCGATGAGCCGACAACAGCCCTCGACGTCACCGTCCAAGCTCAAACTCTCGATCTTCTCCTTAAGCTCCAACAAGGAACCAGCATTCTTCTCATCACACACGATTTAAGCATTGTGGCTTCGTTTTGCGACCGTGTCTTGGTCATGTATGCCGGACAAATTGTCGAAGAGGCCTCCGTCGAAGAGCTCTTTGCTCACCCGCAACATCCCTACACCCAAAGGCTGCTGAAATCAATTCCCCGCCAAGGAGAGCAGCTCCATCCGATCGCTGGATCTCCTCCAGATCTTTCTATTCCACTCCAAGGGTGCGCCTTTTGTAACCGGTGCACTGAAGCCATGAATATCTGCCGCACAGAAACACCTCCTCTCTTTAATGAAAGAGCCCGGTGCTGGCTTCTTGATTCACGGAGGAACCGATGATCATTGTCAAAAACCTGAAAAAATATTTTTCGACTTCCAAGGGACTTTTAAGAGCTGTTGACGACGTCTCTTTTGAAATCCTCGAAGGACAGACTTTGGGCCTTGTCGGCGAAAGCGGCTGCGGCAAATCGACCTTAGGAAGAGTGTTGCTCCGCCTTCTTGAACCGACATCAGGAGAAGTCCAATTCGATGGGAATAATATCTTCGCACTTCCTCCCAGCGAGCTCAAGAAATGGCGCCAAGAAGCCCAAATGATCTTTCAAGATCCGTATGCCTCTCTCAATCCCCGCATGACAGCCCAAGACATCATCACCGAACCTCTCAAGATCCACAATATCGACCCAGACCCTGACACGATTGCTAAAAGCTTTCAGCAAGTGAGCCTCAATCCGCACCACCGATGCCGCTATCCCCATGAATTTAGCGGAGGTCAGCGACAGAGGATCGGCATTGCTAGGGCTTTAATTTTAAATCCCCGTTTTCTTGTGTGCGACGAACCGATTGCCGCTTTGGACGTCTCTGTTCAGGCCCAGATCGTTAATCTCCTCAAAGACCTCCAAAAACAGATGGGGCTAACGTATCTCTTTATTTCCCATGACCTGCGCATGGTCCGTTATATCGCCGACCACGTCGCTGTCATGTACCTGGGCAAAATCGTTGAAAAAGCCCCCACCGAGCTCCTTTTCCAAAGACCACTCCATCCCTACACACAGGCCCTCCTTTCTGCCATTCCCTTTCCTGATCCCGTCGCTGAAAAGAAACGAACGCGCATCGCCCTAACCGGAGAAGTCCCCAGCCCTATTCACCCGCCCAACGGAGGCAAGGGATGCGGTTTCTGCACTCGATGTCCGCTAGCTAAAGGTGTTTGTAAAGAAACCGTTCCTGAGCTCAGAGAAGTTGAGCCAGGCCATTTCGTTTCATGCCACCTCGTGAACCGTTCTATCTAAATCTCTTTTTTGATTTGCTCTTAAATATTGGAAGGAGGAAAATTGGTGCCGTAAGTAAAAACTCTTCGGAGTTAAGGAGGAATTTATGGCACCAGTACATCGAGTATCTTCTTATCCCAACTTAGTCCCTCACCAAACAAAATCCGAATTGATGTCCGGGGTTACGACTGGAGAAGGGGGCATACGCCAACATTATGATGGAACGCGTTCCATTAAGCTTGCGGATCCTACATATATGGTAGGGCAATATATAATCCGTCCTATAATTGATTCTTCCAAGTCTTTAACCCAATACTTCTTTCGCATTGTATCCACAAAGCCTGTTTTGATAGAATTCGAAAGCAGAGAAATACCGAGCTGTCCCGATGTCAGATATCGAGATAATTTAGCAGGTACGACGCAGTGGACTGCGGTTAGTCAGCCGGGGAATAGTTGGGAAAGTTTGATCGCTACACTTTCTCAAGACGATCAGAAAGCTGTCAAAAGCAACCCTGATCTCGTCAGGAACCTTCAACAGTTTTATAGCGAGATTTCAGAGTTAATGCAGTTCATCTCCAATAAGGCCAGCAACTTTACAAATGAAAGAGACCTCATTGTACAAGCTTGCATAGGTCTTAAAGGCGCTATAACGACTTTCGATCTGATTCAAGATGACATCAATCTCAAAGGATCTCAATCGCCTTACTCTCCCACCGACCCCTACGAGCTCAAGTTCGAACGCCCCAGATACTTGAATGTTACTCGCCCTCCTTGCCAACCTACCGTTAAACGGTACGAACAAGGAGAGCCTGTCCCTCTGAAACTAGACAATCTACAGCCATGCTTAGATAAGCTGCCGCAAGTATGTCCTGAATTTATTGTCGAAACTTTCTTTCTCGATACATCCATTTCTGATGATTCTGTGCTCAATGATTATTATCCACAAAAAATAGGCTTAACCTATCAAGATGTCGCACAGTTTTTTACAGAAGAAAATATAGCAAAATTCAGCAAAGAAAAAATAGGTGCGGAGGGACGCCTAGATAATCTAAATTTAAACAAGATAATCGGAGCCTATTGGAAGTTATTGCTAGACAAGATGTGGGAAGTGAAACTGACCCAAGCCATCGATAACGTCTATGCAGCTTGCCAAACTCTCTTGTCTAATCAACCAAAGTATGGGATCGAAAGAACAGCCACCGGATGGAGATCTTTTATTCGGGACACCAACGAGACCGTTTCTGCGTTTATGACAACTATTTGCCGGTAGGTCCAGATGCTCCCTGATGACCTCAGGGAGCTATATTATGGGATGCTAGACTTTGAAGGCGGCCTAGAATGCTTCAAATCGGGGATTGATTATACTGCACCCCTCTTCTGACTTTTACAGCAAATTGCGGTAACATTACCTTAATCAAAGGTGGTCCATGCTAGAGGCTCTTTTTGGGAATGAATCCATAACTCAGAGAAGTTGAGCCAGGCCATTTTAGAGGATATTGATGTGCATGTTTGGTTCTACTTTGATTTGCGAGAACGAGCTGACGTACTTGACACCAGAGGATGATAAATTCCCATATCAACGATTTCCAATAGACGAAGAGCAGCATGATTAGGATTTCTATCGCCAGATTCCCAGGCTTGTACTGTTTTCAAGCTCACGTTCAAAACTTTTGCAAATACACCCTGAGAATAATTCCATTTGATTCTTATATTCTTGATTTTCTTTGGGCTGTATTCTTTTGGAGGTTCTGGAATCTCAATAAATTCGGATTTTAAAGTTAATTTGCCTTCTTGATGAGCAATGATGTCTTGAAGTCCTTGTTTCAACTCATCGAATAACTTTCCCATAATTATCCCCTCTTTTTTATTACGTCAGAGATCAGTTTAAGCTCTTTTTTTTCATCAGATGAAATGTCATCTTTTTCATTCTTTGGGTAAGTAGCAGGGCGATTGCATGATAAACCTCTTGACGTGATGCATTCATAGAGAAAAACAAGATGGACAGGATCGACAATGTCGGCAAGATGGGCAGGATAAAAATGAAACCATCCTGCAAATCCTGCCCGATC
>DASUCX010000104.1:0-2194 GCA_036275855.1 Rhabdochlamydiaceae bacterium | reverse complement strand
GAGGCCGTGCAAATTTTTTTCTTGGAGCGAGCGACCATTGTGCGAGCACAAGGCGCAAGCGAAAGAAGAAAATTTGCGGCGTAGCCAACGCAGCCAAAAACCAACTTTTGAATCACCTTCGGTATATATAAGTTAATACATGTTTTAATGAAAGAATTCTTCTTCCGAATCAACAATATGATCGGCAATGCTTTCGTAGAGATCTTTGCGGGACTCATACATCTCTTCGAATGACTCTTCAGGACGGCTGGGATCTAAAAGCGTAGGAAGCCGACCGCAGTATAAAAGCCGCGCTTTGATAACGGCTTTGGGAACGCGCAGATAAAAAATTTTGCCGAGTTTTTTTAAGATGACGACATTTTCTGGAGCTAAGACAGAGCCGCCGCCGGTGGCGATGACGCAGTTTTGGAAATCAACTAGCGCTGCAATCACCCCATTTTCGATCTCGCGAAAAACCTCGATGTTATCAAGTTGACAGTTCTTTAAAACAAGGTCATCGGTATCGATAAAATGCCGGCCGGTTTTTTCGGCAATTTTCTTCCCTAGAGTGGTTTTGCCGCACGATTTGTAGCCGCACAGAATGATATTACTCAATGTTTGCCCCTAATTTTCTGAACTGGTCAAAAAAACCCGGGAAGCTCTTGGCAACCCTCTCTGTTTCCATGACAACCGTCTCCCCTGTTGCACCAAGACCTGCAACCGTGAGTGACATGGCCATCCGATGATCGGCATAACTCTCCGTTGCAGCCCCATGAAGCTCTGACTGTTCCACAATAAGACCATCCTCCGTCTCGACAATTTTTGCTCCCATTTTTTTGAGCTCGGAGACAATCGATTTAATTCTGTCGCATTCTTTTAAACGGCTAATCGCGCTGCCGGTAATTTCGGTTTTGCCTTCGGCAAAACACCCAATCACGGGTAGCAGCGTGATCGCATCGATAAAGCGGCCAATGTCAATTTTCCGCCCTTTTAATTGGGACCCTGAAAGAACTGTCAGTTGATCTCCCTCAATCTGAATTTTTGCTCCCATTTCTTGCAATAGACCGATGAGCTCTTTGTCGCCTTGCGCATCGGAGAAATCAACACCCTCGATGGTGAGTTCTGAATTCGTGATCAATGCCGCTGCAACCGGATAAGCAGCAGAGCTCCAGTCTCCCGGCACTCTGTAATCAAAACCATTACACTTTGCGCCGCCATCTAGAACATACCTTTCGTAGTTGTCATTTTCATACGGGATGGCTAGGCGATCGAGCCAGTTTAGCGTCATAGCCACAAACGGTTTCTCGCCGGGATTTTTCACAAAAAGTTCGGTTTTACAATCAGCAAATGCCGACGCAATCAAAAGTCCTGAGACTGGCTGAGAATCTTCTCCATCGATGAGAGCAGTCCCCCCTTTAAGAGGACCTTTGATAATCATGGGCGCATGATCATTGCCTAACGATGAAACAGCAAAAGCTCCCAACTGAGAAAGTCCGTCTAACAGAGGTTTCACTGGACGCCTGGTGCGAATCGAATCATCTCCCGTAATGATTGTATAATGAGACGTTAGCGCACTTACCGCGCCGATTAAACGGAGAACAAGACCGGAATTTCCCGCATCGATGACATCTTGGGCAAACATGAGATTGCCCTCAATTTCGAGGATTTCATCCATGACTTTGATTGTCGCTCCCATGAGGCGACAAGCGCGGATCATCGCATCGGTGTCAGGAGAATGGAGATAGTTGTGGATCGTAGAATGATCCTCGGCAAGCGACGCAAAAATTAAAGCCCGCATCGTTTGCGACTTCGAAGGAGGAACCCGATGAACTCCTCGGAGCTTTGAAGCGTGGATACGGGCTTGAGACATTACTGCTGCGGGTTATTGATATCGAGGAGCTCCATCTCAAAAATCAGTGTGGTGCAAGGACCGATCTCATTTCCAAAACCAGCTTCGCCGTAGGCTAAATAGTGAGGCACAACGATCTGCCATTTATCGCCGACTTGCATGTGCTGGAGAGCTTCCGACCAGCCCGGGATCACACGGTTGACGGGAAAGACTTGAGGCTTGCCGCGCTCGTAGCTACTGTCAAAAATCGCGCCATTGATAAAGCTTCCGCGGTAATGGACGGAAACGATATCGACCGGAGTCGGTTTCTCGCCGACTCCGCTTTGGAGAACCTTGTATTGGAGGCCGCTTTTTAGAACTTTGACG
>DASUCX010000103.1:0-3817 GCA_036275855.1 Rhabdochlamydiaceae bacterium | reverse complement strand
ACTGCCAGCTTCACAACCTGAAAAATTTCGATATCAACATCCCCTTAGCGCTTTTTTCTTGCATCACCGGAGTCTCCGGCAGTGGAAAATCGACCCTACTCCATGACATTCTCAAACCCGCCATCGAAAAGAATATCGATGCAACTCCGTTCAATAAGTTAATTGTCCTCGATCAAAACCCTCTCGGCCAAACCAATCGGTCGGATGTGTCGACATATGTCGACCTCTTGTCGCCATTAAGACAGCTCTATGCCTCTGCTGCTGAAGCAAAAGCCAAGGGGCTACAGGCCAAACATTTCAGCTTTAACCACCGCCGGGGCATGTGCCCCTCTTGCTATGGCATCGGCACTAAGTCGATCCAGCTCCAGTTCCTCCCAGCCGTCAAAATGGCGTGCGAAGCGTGTCAGGGTTACCGACTCAATCCCTTAAGTTTAAGCATTTATTTTAAAGGAAAACACCTAGGCCAGATCCTCCAAATGACCGTCAAAGAAGCAAGAGAATTTCTGGATGCTTTCCCTAAAATCGTCAAAATCCTCGACACCCTCATTGCAGTAGGCCTAGATTATCTCCAGTTAGGCCAAGAGATCGCCACCCTTTCGGGAGGCGAACAACAGCGGATTAGACTTTCTAGGGAACTTGCTAAGCGCTCGACCGGCAAGACTCTCTATCTCTTTGATGAGCCGACGATCGGCCTCCATAGCGATGATATTGTCAAACTGCTGGCCATCTTCCATGAACTCGTCAACCGGGGCAATACCCTGGTCCTTATCGAGCATAATTTGGAAGTGATTTCAAACGCCGACATGATCTTCGACTTAGGACCCGGAGCGGGCAATCAGGGGGGCTATCTGGTCGCCCAGGGCACCCCCGAAGAGCTTGTCAAAAATCAACACTCTGTCACTGGAAAATTTCTATTCAATGAGAAGAAATATGATCTTTAACATCTCCACCATACCGTGCATCGGTAAATTTTCTGCTTTGGAGAAGCTTGACGATATTTTCCAAGTTAGCGATAAAAACTCTTTCCCATACTTCGTAGCTGCTGAATTGTGTTCTTGGTGGGGGGAGAGCAGCCTGAAGATATCGTAATTCTTCGCTGTCTTGGCAGACAATTCGTATATCGAAGTTCACTTCTTTCATAGGAATTGGACTTCCGCTCGCATAGGAAGCAACGAAGACACAAGCCAGTAGGGCAGTTTTCGCAATCATGTTCATAAAATTCCTCCAATTGAGTTAAAAAACACCCTATCAACTCTACTACGCCTGAAAATATTTCTCAACATTTCACTAAAATTTTTATCCTGCAATGTCCATTGCAGGATATTGCAAGATTATATTATCCCCCTGCGCCGAAAAACACGGCCCTCCAGGGCGGGGATGTATACACAAATGAACTCAAAAGTTTGAGCCTGCCTGCGTCGGCTTTTCCCTAAATTTCGCCCCGTCTGCATCGCTCAACTTTTTCAAGTTGAGCTGCTTCGACGCCGGCTACGCCTGGGCAAAATTTAGGGAGCCTCCTTGGCATTTCTCAAACTTTTGAATTCATTTGTGTATATACCGCCTGATAACATGTCGATTTTTTTGCGCAAAATCGACATGTTTTGAAAATATGTCGATTAGATCGACATACCAAAGAAATATCACAACTCGCTCATTTTAAAATGGTTAAGATTTACGGAAATAAAACATGTCGATTTTTTTGCCTAAAATCGACAAACTGGTGTCAGATGTCGAAGAGATCGACCTAGGGAGCGTTAACCCAGCGGGGAATCCATGTCATTTGATTGCCAAATACCTTACAATGATCTACCCTCTATACCTCCAAATGTAGAGCTTGAAACGCCTAAAGTCTTAAAAGAGGCCATTCAAGCTAGCCGTGCTTTGGCAGAGCTGAAAGGTGCTAGTGATCTCATTCCAAATCAAATATTACTGATCCAGGCTATCGGGTTACAGGAAGCTAAATCCTCTTCGGAAATAGAAAATATTGTCACAACTAACGATCAGTTGTATTTGGCATTTGCCCAATCGGGCTCTAACATTGACTCTGAAACAAAAGAGGTCCTTTTCTACAAAGATGCCCTCTGGCACGGATATAAGGCTTTAACAGAAGATCGATTGTTGACGACGCCTCTTTTCATCGAACTGGTGCAAATTATCAATAAGACAACGGAGGGTATCAGAACACTCCCCGGAACCAAGTTGCAAAATCCCCTTACCAAACAAGTAATTTATACACCTCCGGAAGGAGAATCCGTTATCAGAGACAAACTGAGTAATCTTGAAAAATTCATCTACACAAACAAAGATTTGGATCCTCTTGTTAAAATGGCTATTATTCATTATCAATTCGAAGCCATTCATCCTTTCTCAGATGGAAATGGACGCGTAGGTCGTATTTTGAACATCTTATACTTGATTCATGAAAAACTCTTGGATCTTCCGATCTTGTATCTTTCTCAATATATCATTGCCCACAAAGAGGCTTATTATTTGGGATTGAGAGGGGTGACGATGGAAAACCGTTGGGAAGAGTGGATCCTCTTCATGCTCATTGGCATAACAGAAACAGCAACTAAAGCTCGGCTTTGCATTCTTAAAATCCAGGCTCTCATGCAAAAAACAACAGAAACGATTAAAAAAAATCTCCCTAGAATCTATTCAAAAGAGCTTGTGGAAGTCATTTTCCAACAACCTTATTGTAAAATCCGATTCCTGGAAAATGCTGGCATAGCGCGCCGTCAAACAGCCTCTTTTTACCTCAAAGAATTGGAGAGATTCGGCATCTTAAAATCTGTTAAGATTGGCAATGAAATTTATTACATTCACACCGAACTTTACAAAATTCTAATACAGTCGTAAAAGGGACGTTGAATAATGGTACCCCTTTTTATAGGGCGCGTTATGCAAATTCCAGCTTGGTCACCAATATCTTCGGCTTTGTCAAAGGGTCTTATACGTTTGTCTTCGATTTAGATTGCTATCCAGCGGATGAACAGAACTTTCTACAACACGTAGATGTTGTGTTACAGTCTCTAAAAACTGTTGCACGCTTAGAGGAGAAAACGACTCAATGACCAAATGAGCATGGGATAAATCTTGATAGCGCGTATATGCATTAGGGACAGCGACTGTCACACACCCGGCGCTCTTTCCTGCTGTGACTCCAGATTGGCTGTCTTCGATGACAACGCACTCTTCGGGAGCTAGATTGAGCAGCTTGGCTGTATGGAGATAAATGTAAGGCTTGGGCTTGTTAACTCCTTCGGCATCGACATAGTCAGAAAGATCGTCTTGCCCCGAAAGAATAATGTCGAAAAGATATTCAATTTCATGCGTTTTGAGATTGATCAAAATGTTTTCTTTGGTCGCTGCCGAGGCAAGACCCAATTTCAATCCAAGACGCTCCTTCTCCTTTGCAAGGCGATGTAAAAAATCGATTGTGTGTTGAATAGGAGGATGCCCCTTTCTGATGAGGGAAGAATAATGGACTCTCTCCCCTCTCAAAATCTCCTGGGCGCAATCTTTGCCTATTTTTCCGGCCAAAATTTCCGCGATGGCTGTAGCTGGTTTGCCGATATAACCATAGTACTCTTCAAAGGGCAGCTCCCCTCCGCACTTTTGAAACGCAGATTGCCAAGAAACACAGTGAGCGTGTTCGCTGTCGACCAACGTTCCATCACAATCAAAAATGACTGCTTTAATGCTTTTCATTATGTCTTTGCCTTAAAATATGGATCGAAGTGGAAGCCTAAATGTTGATCTTCAAGGGTCGCGGCAAGGGCTTCTTTAGGAGACCGTTTGTGATCAAACTCTCGAT
>DASUCX010000102.1:0-5698 GCA_036275855.1 Rhabdochlamydiaceae bacterium | reverse complement strand
CAGAGGCGGCTTCGCCGCAAAAAAACAATGTGGCTTGCGGCGAAGCCGCCTCTGTGCGCTCTGTGGTTTAAAATGTTTTTCTACTTTGGGTCCTGTTTTCCTGCGTACGACTTTTAATCACACCCCCTTGAACATTAGGGGTTGAACTTGGTGTTGAATTTTTGCTATATTTTCATGCCGTATGGCATTAAATTCGTACAAAATGCGCGAGATCGTTTTCCACTTGCTCTACAGCTCGGATTTTTCAGAGGCTGAGCAAGAGGAGTCTTTTCCACTTTTGATGAAGCACCACCTCGTGACCAAAAAAAGCCTTTATGCTGCAAAAGCCCACGCTCAAGAGGTTCAGGCCAAGGTGAAGGAAATCGATCAGATGATCTCCTCAACTGCTAAAGAATATGAATTTGAACGAATTCCCCGTGTTGAAAGGAATCTCTTGAGGCTTGGAGTCTATGAGATTTATTTCTCTAAAACCGTCCCTCCTGCAGTGGCGATTAACGAAGCTGTCCGCTTGGCGAAGAAATTTTCCTCTGCCGAAAGTGGAAGTTTTGTCAACGCTGTCTTAGATGCTCTTTACAAAAAGATGCCCGAAGCTGTTCAAAAAAGGAGCCAAAAATGAGCTTACCTTCTATCGGCTTTTTTTCGTTCAATGCCTTCGCAAATTATGTTGCTTCCTTTTACGTATTCGAGAAAATATTTCAAAGCGTTTTAAAAATGAAATCTTTGGGTGTTTTTTCAGATACCGCATTCACAGGAAGGGCAACACATCAATGTCTTGATATTACTCACTATTTCTTAGGAGTTACTCTATTTCTTTCTCCGATATTCCAATTGTCTGATCGCTCAAGAATTGCAGCGTCTATTTTAATCCTTCCGGTGCCTCTCTTTTGCAAAGCAATATGTCAAATGGCCAGCTCAGGGTCAGCAACTTACCGATTTTCAGACAGCGTCATTCAAGTTTCGCGAGTCAGTGTTAAACTTGGCTTTGTTATAGCTTTCATCAAAACCATTCGATTCAAAGAGCCTGTTGGGGTACAACTTTTAGAGGTTGTCAAGGCTGCTGGATTCATCACAGCATTCGTTTTAGATGCTTTTAAAACATTTGAATATCTTATCAGTGCTGATCCAAAAGATTTTTATCTCCATCTTAGATGGAGTCAGTAATTCAATGGCCCTTGCTAAATTAATCGATTTAAAGCGAAAATTGCCAAAAAATTCATTGAGAAATTTAGTGGGATAGGGTTCATGGTGTTTCAATTTCAAGAAGGGCGCTCCCTGAAAGATCTCACCACGTTTGGCATCGGCGGTCCTGCGAAATATTTTATCGAAGCATCTTCCATCGACCAGCTCAGCGAAATCGTTGCCTACTGTGCTGAGAAAAAGCTACGGTATTTAGTCTTAGGAAAAGGCTCCAATATCCTCTTTCCCGATGATGGATATGATGGTGTTGTCATCCTGAATAAAATCCATTTCTGCGAAGAAGAAAAAGGCATTTTTTATGTCGGTGCAGGGTATAGTTTCTCACTACTCGGATCTCAAACCGCCCGAAAAGGATGGGCAGGCTTGGAATTTGCTTCCGGGATTCCTGGGTCTGTTGGCGGTGCAGTTTATATGAATGCCGGCGCTAATGGAGGAGAGACGTTCCAATACTTAACCGAAGTGACCTATATTAATGAGAAAGGAAAAATCGAAGTTCTCCCGAAAGGAAAACTTCAATGGGGCTACCGGACTTCCTCATTTCAATCGCGCAAAGGCGCGATTGTTGCGGCGAAATTTCATCTCATCCCCTCGACAGAGGCCAGGGCCCGCCAGCTGAAAATTATTGATTACCGCACCAAAACCCAGCCTTATGGCGATATGTCGGCCGGATGTGTTTTCCGCAATGCCGCACACATGTCGGCAGGGGCTCTCATCGAAGAGTGCGATCTGAAAGGATTTTCCATCGGCGGAGCCGAGGTTTCATTACTCCATGCGAATTTCATCGTGAACCGAAATAATGCCACAGCGGGTGATGTACTTGCGCTTGCTGCCCATGTGAAAAAAGTCGTCTTTGAAAAGACAGGGCATGATCTTGAAATGGAAATTAGGATCATTAATGATCTATGCTGATCTGCATTGCCATACCACCTGTTCGGATGGATCGGAGTCTCCTCAGCAGCTGATTCAACTCGCTAAGCAAATCGGTCTGAAAGGAATATCGATTACCGATCACGATTCGATCGACGCTTACAAAGAGGCGATCCCAGCTGCAAAAGCCACTGGCATCCGTTTGGGGATAGGCGTTGAGTTTTCATGCGAATTTCAAGGGATCAGCCTCCATTTGCTCGGCTACGATTTTGATTTAAAAAATCCTGACATCCATCAGCTCTGCGAGCGACACCGCAAACGGAGAGAATCCCGCAATCTTGCGATCTTGGCTAAATTGGCAGCCGCTGGTATGCCGATTGCTTATGAAGAGCTTTTAGCCGCCTCTAAAGGAACTATTGGACGTCCTCATATTGCTCAAATCATGATGGAAAAAGGGTATGTTAAAAATCTTCGCGAGGCGTTTAATCGCTATATTGGCGAAACAGGCTCATGTTACGACTCTTGTTATGACTCTGGAGAGCCTTTTACTGTGGAAGCAACGATCCAGGTGATCCATGCGGCAAAAGGGAAAGCTTTTGTGGCCCATCCGCAACTCCTTCCGCCAGACTTTCCTGTGGAAGAGTTATTGAAACTGCCTTTGGATGGCTTAGAGTGCTACTACTGCCGGCTTTTCAAAAAAGTTTGGGCCGAATACGCCCAAAGCAGGGGATGGATCATGAGCGGAGGGTCTGATTTCCATGGAAGCTCCAAATCCGAAGGCGAACTCGGCTGCTCGGGGGTCGATGAAGCAACATTTGATAGGATATTTCAAAATTCTCTATGACATTTGAAGAAGCGGTCGAACTCCTATTTTCTAAACGCCCTACCGATAACGCCGATTCTGTCAGTGCAATGCGGACGATAGCATCTCTAATGGGAAATCCTGAAAAAGCGTTTCCTGCCATCCATGTCACGGGCACTAATGGTAAAGGCTCTGTGACGCATAAAATTGCTAAAGCGCTTCAATCCTCTGGTCTTAAAGTCGGGCTTTATACCTCTCCTCATCTAGTCTCGTTTTGCGAGCGAATCCAAATCAATACAGTAGCAATTCCCGAAGAGACGGCAAGAGTGGGACTTTTGAAACTGTTTGAGCTGGGAAAAGACCTCTTCTTTTTTGAGATTGCAACGCTTCTGGCTTTTGAGTATTTCCGCGATAACCGGGTTGATGTGGCCATTGTTGAAGTCGGCATCGGCGGTCGGCATGATGCCACCAATATCGTCCAGCCCATCCTTTCGATCATTACTTCCGTTGCTTGCGACCATGAAGATCTTTTAGGCAACACTTTAGAAAAAATTGCGTATGAAAAAGCCGGAATCATTAAACCGGGTATTCCAGTGGTGATTGGTCCCAAGGCAGATTTTACCGTGATCCGCCAGGAGGCAGCCCAGGAGGCATCTGGGTGCCGTAGTCCTTTGTATAAGGTCGAAGCCCAGCCAGGCTTTTACGATATGGAAAATACGGCGATTGCACGTCAGGCCTTAGAAATCCTCCCTTATCAATTGGCAAGCCAAGATATTGAAATTGGCCTAAAATCAAGACCCGCCTGCCGTTTTGAGCAGGTTGGCAATGTGATCTTTGATGTCGCCCATAATCCCGCGGGGATTTGCCGCCTTTTGGAAGCGATGGAATTCCATTTTCCCGGTCGCCAGTTCTCGGTATTAATTGGGATGTCTAAGGACAAAGACGTCCGGAAGTGTCTGACGATGCTCGCTGAAAAAGCTAGTCATCTTTATCTCGTTCAGTCGCCGGCTTTAAAGGCAATGTCAGTGGAAGAAATGGTTGATATCTTGCGGCAAGAGAGGATCACTCATTTCACCGCAGGGCTCACGATTCAAGAAAGTATTAGGGAGCGTACTCAAAAGATTTTGCCGTCCGGGCTGTGTCAAAGCCCCGGGGATTCGACTATCGACAACGGGGGTAGTATTAATCCAATACAACCCCCGTTGTCGATAGTGGATCCGCGGGAGCTTTCACATCAGCCCGGACGGCAAAATCTTTTGAGTACGCTCCCTAGACTAGCCACCGAAGAGCTGCTCCTCGTCTGCGGATCCTTCTACATCATGAAGGAGGCACGTGAGGAGGTCGTTCGGATTCAGGTAGCCCATGACCAGCTTCTTTTGGGCAGGGGACAATCTAGCAAGCAATAATTTGACGGACATCCTGTCGTTGTTCCCGAGGTATTCAGCCAATTCTTCAATGATGGCTTCTGTCTCTAAAAAGGTCCATTCGGACATTTCGAGAGCTTCAGCAGGATTGCCTTCCAGCAAAGACTCGGCTTGTGCCAAGGTCATTTTTGCATAGGCCAGGACCCGGCGGTCGGCTAGAGCTGGGCTGAAATTTTCAAGTAATTGATTGATATGAGCCTTGAGCGATTCAATGACCAGGACCAGTTTCAATAAATCTCTTTGCTGGACGGTTAGAGCCAGAGAGGTGGTCTCTTCTTTGATCACTTCGATCTCATATTGATGAAAAGAATCATCGACCTTTCCGTAAAGGAAGATCGCTTTTTCTTGGAGCTGCTTCAGAAAAGATTGGGCAAAGAGATTGGTCTTTGCTGCGGTGGTGTCGCACAAATTTTGATGGACCTGATCCAGAGTATGGATGATCTCCTCGTGGACTTCTTCTGAAATCGGCTGTGCGCAGAGCTTCTCGATCGCTTCGAGCTTCTCTGCATAGTCTGCATATAGGTTTCTTTCGATACTAAGCATATCTTCCCCCTCATATTACGTTATTAAAATTAAGGCAAGGCGATTAACTTATACACTTAATTATACTATTGTTCGATTAGATTTGAAATAGTAGTAATTATTATAATGCTATAATTTAACTTAATTAAATTTTATTAATACAATTTAATTTTTTAATTTAACCAGGTAAAAAAGAGAAGGAGATTTTTCTCTCCAAAAGTGACGAAAAACCAACCAATTTTTTGAATCCAGCCCCTCCACCCACCCCCGCACTGCCGTCTCTTCCAGCAGACCCTCCGGATGGCCAGGGTAGCAGGTGACGCTAAGCGCACCCCCTATAACAATTAATTGAGCGGCTTTTTCCAGACTTTCCAGGGTCGTCCCAGTCATCGTTGTCAACTCTTTATTTCCACCTGGCAGGTAGCCCAAGTTGTAAACAATTAATTTGAACTCGCCAGGCGGTAAGACGGTATGGGATTGATGAAGATAAGAAAGATTTGAGTGGGGGATCCGTTCTTTCGCTTTTTCAATGGCAACCTCTTGAATATCAATGGCATAGACATGGCCTTGGGGGACTAGTTCGGCTAGCTTCAAGGAGTCTTTTCCATTTCCACAGGTTGCATCGATGACGTAGTCGCCCGGTTTTAGGAGGTTTTTCCAATAGAGGTGGGCTTGGTCGAGATGGGGCTTATACCCAAGGAACTTCAAAATTTGGTTTTTGACTGCGCTAGCCTCCCCACCTTTGTAGCCGCGTCCATCGACCATGTGCTTGCACATGGCCTGCTTCCGCGGCGGCTGCGCCCGCTGAAAATCTGGGACGCTAGCTTTGTCAAAAACCAAATTTTGAAATTCCTTGGGTATAATCTGAAGAGGGACTCCAAGGCAT
>DASUCX010000101.1:0-6423 GCA_036275855.1 Rhabdochlamydiaceae bacterium | reverse complement strand
CCGATTTTTTAAGCAAGGCAGGAAATAAAAAATCTTTAATAATAAACCGGACATCGTTACATGAGGAATATACCGAACGTGATTCAAAAGTTGGTTTTTGGCCGCGTTGGCTACGCTGCAAATTTTCTTCTTTCGCTCGCGCCTTGTGCACGCACAATGGTCGCTTGCTCCAAGAAAATAATTTGCGCGGCCTCCTTGCCAAATTCCCAACTTTTGAATCACGTTCGGTATAGGAGTCTCTCTATGTCTATACACCGCCAGGCCTTTGCTTTGACATTGGTTGTACTGCCGATCGCAAGTTTTGCGGCTGAAGTTGAGCCGTCTTATACCAATTATGTTGAGAGTCTATTCACTTCTGTCAATGAGCTAAACGTTCGGCTCGATCGGCAAATGACACAGCTAAGAGACCGGTTTACAGGCCCCAAGGTTAAATTTACTTCCATGACGGAGGACGATTGTTGCCCTGAGGCGGAAGAAAGACAAACCCAATGCACTCCTTGGAAGGTCTATTTCGGCGGGACGGCTGATGTGGGGCGGCAACTCACACAAAAACATGCTAACGGCTACCACTATACTGCAGGTGGAGCAGAGTGGGGTTTTGATTATGCCTTTTCCGATGTCGGAGTGGGATTTCTTTTTGACTACGACCACATTGCGGGCAGAGTAGATGATAGATGGGGGAAATTTAAAATCAATCAGGTCCATGGAAGTTTTTATCTGACCTATATCCGCAGTCCTGAGCCTCAGCTTTCGTTCAATTGGATTTTAGGGGGAGGCTACGACTGGTACAACATCGATCGTAATACATCGGAAAGTGTTGCCAAAGGAACTCCACGGGGCCTCGAATGCGACGCTTTAGTAGCCATGGAATATACGTTTGAGCAAAAGGCGTATGCGTGCATGCCGGACCATTTAAAAGTCGTCCCGCAGCTCAACCTGCAATACATGTATGTTCATGTGAATAAATACCGGGAAGAGGGCGCCGGAAGCTCTAATCAGCGGTACAATAGCCAAAATAATATCCAGTCGCTGAGGACAATGGTGGGCCTGCGTACGAACTATAGCTGGTTCTGGACGAATGTTGTCTTCACTCCCGAATTTAATCTGGGTTGGCAGTGGGAATTCTTTGATCAGAACAGGCATATCGATATTTCGGGAATGGGGTTTAAAAAAAATCTCTTGATCACAAAGCCTGGCCGCAATGTCGCTCTTGGCGGAGTCGATTTTCTGGTTACTTTCTTTGACAAGTATGGAATCGAAGCCAGCTATGACTTTGAGTGGAACAAAGTTTACCTAGACCATTCGTTCTATCTGGGATGCAACTTTAAGTTTTAACAGTCTCGTAAATATTCGGTGAGCCACCTTATTGACAGATATTCACCAGTTGTTTTCTTAGGAAAATAATGCACCACAGAGGCACGGAGGAGGATGAGATTGCACAGAGAGAAGTTTTTGTAGTGCAAAAAAGCCTCTTTCTCTGTGCAATCTCATCCTCCTCCGTGCCTCTGTGGTGCATCCTCTCCTATGCAAACTATCAACGAATATCTGTCAATAAGGTGGTTCACCGAATATTTACACAGTCTCTAAGTTTTGCTAGCTTTTCTTCTAACGCACGGATTTTGTCTGTGTGCTCTTTGATATTTTTGAGAAGGACCTGTTCGCGTTGATGCTCCATCAGAGGAATCGCAGGGTTGCCGCCATATTTTCCGCCCGAGGTAATCGATTTCTTAATGCCGCTGCGCGCAGCGAACATCGCTCCGTCGGCAACGGTGATATGCCCAACAGTGCCTGTCTGGCCTCCCATAATGACGTAACGGCCGGTCTTGACTGAGCCGGAAATGCCTGTTTGCGAGATGATGAGGTTATGGGCGCCGATTTCGCAGTTGTGGCCGACCTGGACGAGGTTGTCGATTTTGGTTCCGCGGGAAATACGGGTGGCTTTGAAGCGGGCGCGGTCGATAGTGGTATTAGCGCCGATTTCGACGTCGTCTTCGAGAATGACGATTCCGAGCTGTTCTTGTTTGCTATGCTCGCCTTTTTTATTCGGAGTGTAGCCAAATCCGCAAGAGCCGATCACGGCGCCGGGTTGGAGGATGACACGGTTGCCTATCTGGCAACCTTCGCGGACAGTGACATGGGAATGCAAGATGCAATGGCTGCCGATCTTAACGCCTGCACCCAGTGTCACCAAAGGAGCGAGGAGGGTACCTTCTTCGATCACGCAGTGGGCGTCGACAACAGAGCAGGGGCCGATCGTGACATTTGAGCCGATTTGGGCGGTGGGATGGATGACGGCAGTGGGATGAATGCCCTGGAATCCGGACGCCGTCTTTTCGGAGACGGAGAAGAGTTTAACAAGTTGTTGGAATGTTTCAGACGGATTGTTGGAAACGAGGTAATTTTTCCCTTCAATTTGGGGGGTGTTAGGGTCAATACAAATAACCCCTGCTTGAGTTGTTTTCAGCAGGGGACGGTAAAGAGGATTTGCAAGGAATGACGCATCGGAGAGTCCTGCATGTGCAAGATCGTCGACCCCGGTAATGAGATGTTCGGGGTCGCCGATGAGGTTTGCCTCTGTCAGCTTACTTAGATTTCTTAACGTCTGTTGCTGCACTTTTCTTTTCCTCAACCTTTGCAGGTGCAGGTTTTGCCTCTTCTTTTTTTACTTCAGGGGCGACAGCAGTCTGCTTGGCTTCTTCTTTTTTGGCTTCAGCGGGAGCAGCTGCAACAGGTGACGGAGTTGCGACAGGAGTTGCGGCGGCTTGTTTTTTCGCTTCGTCTTCAAAGTTTTTATCCATTTCTTTGATCATGTCAGCTGTGACATCGAGCGTTGGAGCGCTGTAGAAGCAAGCTTGTTTATTCAAGATCATGGTGTACCCTTTTGCAGCAGCAATTTTCTCAGAAGCTTGAGTAATGCCTCCGAAAACGGATTGCATGATCTTATTTTGCCCTTGCTGCATGAATTGATAGTACTGTTGTTGATACCGGCCCATCTCTTCTCTGAGCATTGCAATCTTGTTTTGCATCTCTTCTATAGCTTCAGGCGAAAGACCGTCCAGCGTATCTTTGTCGGAGAGTTTTTCGTTGAGATCGCCGATCTGTTTGTCAGTATCTTCGAGCAATGTTGCGAATTGCTTGCGCATTGTTTCAAAAGAGGCTTGCTCTTGCTTACTGAGTTTTGTCTCCATGAAGACGTTCTCCATGTTGACAATACCGACTTTTTGCTCTGCGGCGCAAAGCTGCAGGCCGGCTAAAATAAAGGCTGTGACTAAATATCGTTTTTTCATATCTATGTTTCTCCTTAAACATGTTAACTCGAGTTTAAAATTGTCCCCCCATCGAGAAGTAGAAGATGTCCTGTTGGTAGGATCGTTTTTTCTGCAGATTGACGGGGATTCCGAATCCGACAATGATCGGCATGCGGTTCATCACTTCGATGCGGAGGCCTCCGCCATAAGTGAATTGTAAATTAGGAAGGTTGAACCTCTTCATTGAAATCGTACCGGCATCGATGAAGACAAAGCCATCGACGATTTTGAGCAGTTCATGGAGATACTCGACAGACATCACGGTATAGCTGATGCCTCCCTTAGGATTTCCTTCGCTGTCGTTATCAGAATCGGCCGCCTTGCCCTTTTTCGTTTTCTTGTGGTGGCTTTTCTTTTTGTAGTGAGGTCCCATGTTGTACGGTTTAAAACCGCGGACGGTGCTTTCGCCCCCGATGAACCATCGTTCACTCAGAGAAATCTGTTCAGGCTTGGAGGTCGACAAAACCGGCTGAAGGAAACGAGCCTCCCATCGGTACTTCATGATGCCGTGAGGCCAAAGCTCTTGATAGAAGGCGTTGACGTAGCTGTATTTGAGGAAGTAAAAATTTCCGGCAAGACCGGCAAACTCGGCTTCGACATAAGAGCGTAGGCCGTTATGGGGTTTGAGCATGTTATCCGTCGAATCGTAGTTGATCGATCCGGAAATCGCTGAAATATTTCCTGTTCCTTCTTTGGCATGTTTTTCACCGCGGCTGACACCATGGGCCACGTCGATGTTGGCATGTTTAGCGCGGTACTTAGTTCCAGCAGTCCAGTAGGCTGAAAGAGGATAGGAAGCAAAGATGCTGCCACCCAGAGAGTCGATCTGATAGTCTTTAGCTTCCAGCTGGCTCTGATTGATATACGCTTCAAAACCGACTCTCCAGAGCGTATCTTTGAAATACGGTGTCATCCAAGAGATGAGATAGGTTCTCACTGCAGATCCTAAGGTGACCTTAGCATGGGCATATTCACCGCCGCCACGCATCGCAGAAGGGCCAGTTTTGGGAAGTTTTTTCAACCCTTTGTAGTTGAAATTCGTCTCTGTCACGTCAAGGCCGCCGAAGACTTTATCCGCGGTGCTGAATCCAAAAAACAAGCTCGCGTGACCGGTAGGAGCTTCTTCAACTTCGATATAGACATCGCGGTAGTTTTCACCGAGGATTTGGTCGTCTTGGGTTCTTACAGCATAGACGTTGACGTTCTTGAAATACCCCATGTTCTGGAGCCGTTGCTGTGTCGCTTTCAGTTTGACGGAGTCAAATGTTTCTCCTGGAACGAGAAGCGATTCTCTTAAGATGACATGGGCCTGCGTTTGCTCATTACCGAAGACGCGGATGAGGCCGATCTTGTACGCACCACCTTCTTCAATGTCGAAATGGACGTTATAAACAGGAGCATCGCTGACGAGCTCTGTCTCATATTGTACGTTGGTTTCGATGTAGCCTTTTCGCCCATAGAGATCTTTGATGCTGTCGGCAGTCGCGCGGATCTTCTCTGGAGAATACGCCTCTTTCGGGTGAATAATGAATGCTTTTTCAATCTCTTGATCTGAAAAAAGCGTATTGCCGCGGAATGTGACTTCGCCGTAATGGAAGACGGGCCCTTTATCAGCTGTGATGGTGATGACGATGCGACCTTCTTTCGCAGCATTGGTGATTTGCAAATCCACCTTTGCATCGGCATACCCTCCATTTTGGAGGAGATTGACGATTGTCAAACGGTCTTGCTCGATCGCTTCTTCATGGAAAACTCCATGTCCTGTGAGCCAGCTTGTGAAAAAGTTGTATTCTTTCGTGTAGATCATCTCCAGGATTTTGCTTTTTTCTTTGTCAGAAAAACCGCTGAAAACGATGTCTTCGATGATTCCTGCCCGCCCTTCGATAACGGTAATATTGATGTCGACTTCGTTGGTATCAGGGACTGGCACAATACCATAGGAGAGCTGAGACTCAAAATACCCCTTTTTGACATAGTATTCTTTGACTTTGTTAAATCTTTTGTTGAATTCAACACGGTTATACATTTTGGTCGGTTTAATGCCGAGTTCTTTGCGGAGCGTACTGTTTTTGATGTTATCATTGCCCTGCCAGGTAATCTTCCGGATCGTGGGTCTGAGCCATATCTTAATTGTAATAAAAACTTCGCCATTTTGGACATCGATTTGAGGTTCGATTCTATCGTAGCTTGCCGAGAGGGATTTTAAGTCGGAGTCAAAGACTAGTTGCGAGAAGGGATTGCCGACTTTGGTCTGGAGTTTCTCCAGAACAGGCCTAGGATCAAAAGAGGTACCTGCGGGGAGGTTTTCGGCCTGGATATCAATCCTTTCAACTTGGCGGCTTTCATAGGCTTCTGCGAGAAGCGGGCCTGAAAAGGCCTGCTGAATGGGCGAGCAGGTGAAGAGAATCGCCGAAGAATACAAAAGAATATTTTTAACGCCCATATGAATTCACCAAAGTAGAACCTATCCCAGTAATAATTTTCGTCGATTTTCGGGATTATTTTGGCCGAGTTTCGACTTTTTTGGAGGGGATTATATAAACTCGCGTATATTATCCCCTCTAAAAAAGTCGAAACTCGGCTCAAAAGAACCCGAAAATCGACTGAAACTTATCACTGGGATAGGTTCTGGGTGAAGTATAAAAAAAGAACTGGAATTATGCAATGTTTATACTGATTTGAGCATGTCCCGCTGTGCTCCGCACAGTCTATAGTTTATATGATTTTTTTGTTGCAAAATTTTAATTTGTCCAAAGAGTAGGCTTTCCGCATACTCGACTTATTCGAAAATAAAAGCCCTTGCAGGGACTGGTTTGTTTAAGAGTATGAGTTATAGGGAGAAAACAAGATCAGCAGGATCGCAAGCGGCAGGATGGGCAAGATGATACATGGAGACATCACAGATGCCTAGCGGTCACAGATATACGAGTTGGTTTGCTCGTTAACTTCGGAAGGAAGAAATTGGAGTATAAAAGAATGTATACTGTGGGGCGGTGAATTTTTTCATTTTGACCTGCGTGAAAGCTCCCGCGGTTCGTCTATCAAAAAGGAGGCCGTATTAATAATACTGCCCTCTTTTTGATAGACAAACCCCGGGGCTTTGACGCAGGTCAAA
>DASUCX010000100.1:0-25494 GCA_036275855.1 Rhabdochlamydiaceae bacterium | reverse complement strand
CAGACTCGCGCGCAAAAAAACCGATATGATACACTCTTGCGTTTCGCAGCTGTTGAGCTCGAAGGCAGCCTAAAAAAGGATTTTTAATTTATGGGTAGTGGATTTTCAAAACTTAAGAAGCAAGCTAAACAATTCGAATCGCAATACGCAAAAATTCAAGAAGAAATGCGTGCGCTTGAGGTGACCGGATCAGCCGGCAACGGCCTAGTTACTCTCGTGCTCAATGGCCAGCACGAACTCAAAGACCTCAAAATCAAACCTGCCTGTGTCGATCCTAATGATGTCGAAGGACTTCAAGACCTCATCCAAGCCGCCTACGCAGACGCTCACGCCAAAATCCAAGCTCAAACCCAGCAAGGCATGAGCGGGCTTCCTTTTTAATGAAATATTTATCAGACCTCTTGCGCAAGAGGTCTATTGATCAACACCCTCTAAATCTGGTTGTCCTTTAGATCCATGCAGACATTCAGCGAGATATGCGGCGATTTCTGCAGATGTTCGCAACGTGAGGACATGCTCAGCAATAGCACAGCAGTCAAGCAATGATAAATGGCGCACGGTTCGTTTGATAATGGGGATAAATCGAGGAGCACAGGAGAAATTCTGAACTCCGAGGCCAACCAGCAGCGAAGTAAAGAGAGGATTCGAAGCTATCTCACCACAGACGGTGAGATGTTTTTGGAAACGTTTTGCTTCTAAAATTGTCATCTTGATCATCCGAATAATGCCAGGGTGCGTCGGATAATAGAAATCGCTCATGCCGGGATTGCTCCGGTCAATGCCAAGGGTATATTGGATCAGATCGTTGGTTCCCAGGGCCAGAAAATCACTCTCTTGGGCTAAAGTATCAGCGATCAACACCGCTGAAGGGACTTCCAGCATGCAACCAAGTAAAGGTTGCTGATGATAAGTGACATCGCGGGTTTTGAGCTCCTCTTTTACTTCTTCAATAATCCGCTTGGCTTCGCGGAACTCATGGATATCCGAAATCAGCGGAAGTAAAATCCGGAGCGTATAGCCATGACCTGCCCTTAAAATTGCCCGGAGCTGTGTTTTAAACACATCGGTCCGACGGAGTAAAAAGCGGATCCCTCGGCAGCCGAGGACAGGATTGGGTTCTTTGACCATCTCTTCAAAGAGATCAAAACACTTATCTCCGCCTAAATCCAGCACACGGAACGTCAAAGGAAGTCCCTTTGCCCGTTTTAACATCTGGTGGTAAATCAAATATTGCCGCTCTTCATCAAAGAATAGAGTAGGGTCTTGCATGAAGAGGTATTCCGAACGGAAAAGCCCAATCCCTTGCGATCCATGTTGATGGACTAAATCAATGTCGTTGCTGGTATTGACATTCGCATAAAGGCTTAAAGGATATCCGTCGAGCGTTTCTGCAGCGAGATGACGATCGTTTTCCAACTGCTGATACTGCTGAGCTAACCGGGTTTTCAGTCGCTCGTATTTTTCTAATGTCAGATTGGAAGGATTAACGATGATGTCCCCCGTCAAACCATCGACGATGACACGTTTACCTTTGGCATTCTGAAGGATCTCCATATCGATACTGGCGACATACGGAATCCCCTTGGCCCGAGCGATCAAAGCCGCATGGGATGTACCGCCGCCACTTTGCGTGACAAAGGCGCTGATCTTTGTGGCTTGAAGAGAAGCTGTATCGGAAGGGATCAATTCTTTGGCAAAAACGATCGAATTGGGAGGGATATTATTCAGGCTGATCTCTTCTGAGTCGCACAAGTTCCTAAGAACCCTTTTTGAGAGATCTCTAAAGTCTGAGAGTCTCTCATTGAAGAAAGAGTCGTTTGCTTCGCTAAATCTTTTTTCATAGTCATTGATCACGGAATGGAAAACAGATTCGGTATTCTTAAGCATCTCCCGAATTTTTGTCTCCATGTGAGTCGTCATGAGAGGATCATCGAGCATTTCAATATGCGTCCCAATGATCGAGGCAACTTCTTTCGACCCATCCCCAGAGAGATCCGCTTGGAGTTTTTTTAAATCTTCGCGGCTGGAAGAGAGGGCCTCTCGGTAGCGGGCAATTTCACCGTCTACCTCGCCTGTGCTGATCGGAAAATCAGGAATATCATGCTCGTCCGCATAACTTAAGAAAATAGGGACTCCAATCGCGATTCCCTCGCTAACCGGCGCTCCCTTCAAATAGATTTCCTGATCTTGTTCATCCGGAAGTTTCAACTATCGATCTCTCCAAATAGATTTTCAAAGGCCGAGCTGAGTTTTTCCAATGTTTCCTCGGCATCTTCTCCCTCTATTGTCAATACAATTAGGCTATTTTTTTTGATCGCTAACATCAAAATACTCATGATACTCCGCGCATTGACCGTCTCTTGTCGATAAGAAATAGAAACTTGAGATTTCGAATTCTGCAGCAATTTCGCAATCATTGCCGCAGGACGCGCATGAAGCCCCAGAACATTTTTGACTTTAACTTTATGCACAATTTTTGCCATGGACCACCAGTTTCTGCCAGATATTGTACGGAGCTTAAGTGTTTTTGAAAATCCTCTTTTTATCTCTCCGCTTTTCACCCTATAAAAAAAGATCTTTAGACCTCTTGCGTAACTCAGGGTTCGTCGATTTTTCGGGATTATTTTGGCCTATTTTCGATTTTTTTCGCGGGGGTCATATACGTGAGTTGATATTATACCATTTATCAAAAATAACGTTTGGTTTTGCTACGTCAGCTCTGCAACGAATTTTTGGTCTTCACTCGCGCCTTGCTATTCAGGAATGGTCGCTCGCTCCAGACTCAAAAATTTGTGCAGCTTCCTTGCATAACTAAACGTTATTCCTGATAAATGGTATTACCGCCCCCGCGAAAAAAATCGAAAAGTAGGCTCAAAAGAACTCGAAAATCGACAGAACCTGCGTTACGCAAGAGGTCTTTTTTACTTCCAGAGAAACACGCAAAGCTGCTATGGGGGGAGGATATGATAAATAAAAAAGTGGTGATCGTGGGCGGCGGGTTTGCCGGGCTCAATGTCGCAAAAAATCTCAAAAAAGCGCCTCTTGATATCCTACTCATCGACAAAACCAATCATCACCTTTTCCAACCTCTGCTTTATGAAGTTGCCAGCGCAGCGCTGTCTCCCGGCGAGATCGCCATTCCTATCCGAGAAATTTTACGCAAGCAGGACAACGCCACCGTCATGATGGGAGAAATCGCGGAGGTCGATAAAAAAAATCATCTGGTCGTTCTTGGTAACGGCGAAAAAGTCGATTACGATTATCTCGTTCTAGCCATCGGAGCTAGACATTCTTATTTCGGCAATGACGAGTGGGAAAAATTTGCTCCCGGACTTAAGACCATCAAAGACGCTCTCACGATCCGGGAAGAGCTCTTAATGTCGTTTGAAAAAGCCGAGCGACTCGATAATAAGGCTGAAACCGAAAAATATCTCAATTTTGTGATCATCGGCGGAGGTCCGACCGGAGTCGAAATGGCAGGCGCTATTTCTGAAATCGCCCAGAAAACCATGTTTAAAAATTTCCGGCGCATCAAACCCGAAGAATCAAAGATCTTCCTGATTGAAGCTGCGCCTCGCATCCTGCAAACCTTTCCAGAAAAACTCTCCGAACAAGCGAAAAAAGGATTAGAAAAGCTCGGTGTCACCGTCATCACAGGAAAAAGAGTGACCAACATCACCGAAGAGGGTGTCCAAGTCGAAGAGACGTTCTATCCTTGCAAAAACATCGTTTGGGCTGCTGGCAATCAAGCCTCTCCACTCCTCAAAACTCTCGATGTCCCTCTGGATAGGCAAGGACGTGTCATCGTCGAACCCGACTTATCTATCCCCGGCTCCCCTGAAATTTTTGTCATTGGTGATGCAGCCTCAGCTACAGGAAAGGACGGCAAGCCTCTTCCTGGTGTCGCTCCTGTCGCCATCCAAGAAGGCAGATATGTCGCTTCCCTTCTAAAACAATCGCTCTCCAAAGGAGAGCGGCCTCCTTTTGTCTATTTTGACAAAGGAAGCCTAGCAACCATCGGAAAAGGGAAGGCCATCGCTTGGGTCGGCAATATTCAACTCTACGGTGTTCTCGCATGGTTGATGTGGTGCTTTGTCCACATCGCCTATTTGATCGGCTTCCGCAATCGAATCAGTGTCATGTTCGAGTGGTTCATCTTCTACTTGACCGGCCAGCGCGGAGCCCGCTTGATCTATACCTCCGTCGATACTCGCCTGAAGAAACCGTTGCCCTGAAAAACACTCATGAGCTAATTTTTTCTTCTTGAAAAACCTTTGGCCATCCGCTCCAGCCTTATTCTATGGGATCCTTTTTTTAATCGGGACCATCTTCGCCCTTTCTTTTCATCCTGCTTATTTTATCCCGCTGATCCTCTCCCTTTACTCCCACCCTCAAAAGCTCCTCTCCGGACTCGTTGCTTGTCTTGCAGGATGGACTCTCGCACTCGTGTCCTACACCCTCCCTGATTTAAAAGAAGCAGGCCTTGAAGGATCTGGTACTTTTAAGGTCGAATCTGTTTCCTACAGCCACTCCCCTTTTCAACGCTCGGTTCACTTTAAAGGCATTCTCCAAGATTTCTCCTCGGACCAAGCAATCTTCAAGAATATTCCCTGCCAGATTTATTTCCCGCACAATCAGCCGCGTCCTCTCGCCTCCACAGATCTTCAAGTGACGGGTAAACTGCTCTCTAAAGGACACCGCCACTATATGCTTAAAATAAAATCGTGGGAAACCATTCCGGCCAGAAGATTCGCAGAATGGAGATTCTCTCTTAAAACCAAGCTGCGCTCACATCTTGCCCGCCATTTCGCCGATGTCAAAAGCCGCGCCTTTTTAGCTTCGATGCTCACCGGCGACATTGATGACAGACTCCTTGCCCTCGAATTCAACCGTCTCGGGATTTTGCATCTCTTAGGCATCTCTGGATTTCAGTTTGCCCTCCTGGCCTTTCTTCTTGGCACCCTTTTTCGTCTTCTTCTGCCTTACAAACCTGCAACGATCCTTCTTATTCTTTCTCTGACTGCCTATGCCTTTATTTTGGGCGACTCTCCACCCATCGAACGCGCATGGATCGGCATCTCCCTTTATTTAGTCGCCCATCTTGTAGGGTGGCGCATCAGCGCCCTTAACGCTCTTGGTATCGCACTACTTTGGCAGTTAGCCAAGGACCCCTTGCTCATTTTCCATCTCGGATTTCAGTTCAGCTTTCTCTGCACAGCAGCAATCTTGGTCACCTATCCTCTTTTCAGATCGTGGCTAACCCGTTTTTTCCCTCATCGAAGCTTCAAAGAACTTATCCAAATGCCCTTCTTAGACCAGCACGGCCATCTCCTCTCCTTTTTTTGCCGTGAAACACTCGCCCTCAACGGAGCGATCCATCTCGTGACGCTTCCGCTCATCCTTTTTCACTTTCATAAATTCCCGCTCCTAAGCCTACTCTACAACCTGTTTTTACCTGCGGCGGTCTCGCTTGTCTATTTATTGCTGGTCGTTGGCGCTCTGCTGCCCGTTATTGGACCGTGGGTCCACATCCTGAATAGCCATCTGACAGAGCTGATATTGAAAATAGCGACACATCCTCCAGCGCTCTATGAGTTTCAGTGGAGGATGCACGACTTTTCAATGACGGCCGCGGTCGCAGCCATCACACTTATTTTAGGGTTGTCTTTCTTTCATGAAAGCGTCAGCCGCTTGATCAAACGACTTAGGCTCTGAGTTCTGCCGTTGGAAATCGGTCTCTTGCTGGGTCAGCTTCCGATAGTCATCCATAGAACGGATGATATGTGGTCGAACAAAAATGATGATATTGCGTTTGGAATCAACGTTCTGCTTTTTGCTAAACCATGCGCCGATCAGCGGAAGCCCTCCCAAACAGGGCAATCCTGTTTTCTGACGGCTTCTGGTATTGCGGGCCATGCCGCTAAGAACAAGGAAGTGCTTATCCGGAACATGAACATGAGTCATCATATTCGTCTTGGTCGTTTTGATCCCTGCCGAAGGCTGACCCGTGTCAAGAGCTTCGGTAATCTCTTCATTCAAATCGAGAGTGATCACATCGTCATCGCCCAGGCGCGGAGTGATGCTCAAATTGACTCCAATATCGCGATATTCGACATTGGCAGTCGATTGCTGGCTAGCGCCCACAGTGGTGACAACCGATCCCGTGTAAGGAATATTGTCTCCTACGAAGATTTTAGAATTTTTATTGTCCTGAGTGATGATTTTTTGGTTCAGGACAATCGAAGCATCTCCATCGGCTTGCAACGCAGAAACAAGCGAGGCCAGTGAGATAAACGAACGCCCTTTGTGGAAGATGAGATCTCCGATGACGCCCATGTCAAAGCCACCACCCATCGGAATTTGGCTAGGGCCTGCAGGAGTGTTCGTGGCATTGATTCCTTGGAACGTGGAACCGAAATTCGATCGACTGCCCAGACCTCCAGGAGCAAAGTTGCCGGTTCCTATTCCCAAAGAATCTTTATATTTTCCTCCGGCAGCCCACTGAAGCCCAAAATCGAGGCTCTTTCTGGCATCCGTTTCGACCACCAAAACCTCAATGAAAACCTGTTTGAGCTGAATATCGAGGCTTTGAATCAGTTGTTTCACCGCGGCAAGAGAATCAGGATCTCCCGAGCAAACCAACGAATTGGTTGCTTTGATCCACTGGACCGATTTCAAGGCCGCTAAATATTGAGAAGATGTTTCCGGCTTGCACGAGAGATCTCCTGCAATTTTCTTGATCGTCTCCTCGATCTCATCTCCCGTATGGTACTGCAGCTTGTAAACTAAAAACTTTGGATTGCTCTGCTGCAACAGAGGAGAGATGCCGCCTTGAGGTTGTTCTTCAGGAACTCCCGATACAGACTCCAGAGTTTTTTCATTCGTTCTTAGAGGAGTATTTTCTTGCGCTGCCACGGCATATTCTTCCATCACTCCTTTATGGATGACGAAATACCCTTCTTCCTTGCCAATGGAAAATCCATGGGCCCGTAGAATTTGCACGAGAGCTTTGACAACGTGATCTGATGAGACAGGCTTTCCTGACGATAAAGTGATATTAAACTGCAGATCTTTATGGTTGAAGATGAAATTCGCATCGGAGATCTTGCTAACGAAGTTGATGAACTCAACGACGGGAACATCATTGAAATTAATCGTGTAGGTATTCTCCTGAGGCGCCTCCTCTCCGTAAAGAAGGGTCAGAGACGAAAATAAAAAGAGGGAAAAAAGCCCGAATTTCTGTATCTGTTTTTGCATTGTTATTGTGTATCGCTACCGATCCTCTACCAGGCAGCGCCGTTGACATCATATAAGGATCCCTTTTTTTAGGGAAGAGGGTTTTTAAAGAAAAAGTGCGTTATTTAATAAATTTGATTTTCTAGAAGCTTAAAAAAGTATTTACATCTTTGACGGAAAGCAAATTCTCAACTAGAATAGTCTCCTTGCTTCGATGGCGATCGTAGCTCAGTTGGTTAGAGCACCGGATTGTGGATCCGGTTGTCGCGGGTTCGAGCCCCGTCGATCGCCCCATTTCCACTCAAACAGCTGATGAACCTATAGGTTTTGTGATGAGCTGGCTGCATGCATTTTTTTTGGGACTCATTCAAGGAGTCACTGAGTTTTTTCCCGTCAGTTCTTCCGCCCACCTCAAAGCCTTTAAAACTTTTTTCAACCTCCCTACAGGGGAAGAAACCGTCGTCTTCGATCTGTTTTGTCACTTAGGAACCTTGCTGGCCTTAATCTATTATTTCAGACGGGATATCCTCGAATTCTTCTACTATCCCCGTCGCTTAATCCCCTTTATGATAGCCCTTGTTCCCCTTATCCCGTTTTATTTCTTATTAAAGTCTCTTAGAGAAGCTCTCTCTAAGCCCGAATACCTCGGTTTTTGCCTCATCGGAACTGCAGCGATCCTCTGGGGAGTTTCGCTCATCCAAAAAAAAATCAAAGGCAATTTCTCCTATAAAGATGCGCTTTTCATCGGGACATTTCAAGGCATTGCCCTGATCCCCGGAATCTCGCGCAGCGCTGCAACCATCGGAGCAGGTCTTTTAAGAGGTGCCACACCCTCAGAGGCTGTCCGATTTTCGTTCCTCTTATCAATCCCCGCCGTTTCAGGAGGAACTTTTCTAGAGCTTATGAAAGCAAAATCTCATCTCGCGTCAATTACCCCTTCTCACTGCTTCATTGGCTTTGCGACAGCAGCCATCGTCGGATTGATCACCGTCCGTTTTGCGATCCCACTTCTGCAGCGAAAGGTCTTAAGGCCCTTTGCAGGTTATTGCTTGATTGCTGGAATTCTGTTAACTGTATACATGTATGGCTAAAAAAGAGTCTTCCCCCAAAAACACCCACCCCGAAGCAAAAGGGCTTTTGTTTATTTTGCTGTCCATCGTCTCCCTTGTCTGCCTTTTCAGCTACGATATCGATGATAAATCGACGAACTGGATGGGAATGATCGGCCATGGCTACTCTTGGACCTTGATGTATCTCTTTGGCCTCACGGCCTATCTTGTCTTAGGATTTGTGGGATGGATTGGATGGAAGCTTCTCCTGCAGGGAGAGATCCCTCGCCTCAAATCGAAGATCTTCTATTTATCGCTCTTTGGAGTCTCTTTTTCTTTTCTCCTCAATCTCTCCGCTGAAAAAGGAGTGCCGATTCCAGGGGCATTAAAACATAAAATCCTCACCGAGTCTATCACTCTTGAACTCCCGTACGTCCGGCACTCCATCCGGCATAACTTAGGCGGAGTGCCGATTTATTTCCTCTATCGGGACATGCCGAGTTTCAACCTCCAGCATTTGCTCAGCGATCTGGGCGTAGGAATCACTTTTACTCTCACAGGGATGCTCTCCTTTCTCTTTTTGACCGAAGTTCGCATTATGGACGTCATCCAAGGCATTGCCGCACGCCGGTCGAGAAAAGAAGAAGAAAGAGAGCAGCAGATTCTGCAGCATGAGCAAATCGAAAAAACACTCTCGAAAAAGCTAGCCACTGCACTCATGCCCGCTCCTCTGTATAACCCAGAAAAAAAACCGGAAATCCGCATTCGAACCGGAGTTGAGAAGGAAGAAAAGAAGCAATCCTCTCCCAAATCTTCTAAAGGAACCTTTTCCGGCTACGATCTTCCTCCTCCCTCACTCCTGACGAATCCGACCAAAGTCGATCAGCCGCAGCTGAAAAAAGAACTCAAACGGCAAGCCGAGATTTTAGAAGAATCACTCATGAGCTTTGGCATCGAGGCCAAAGTGGGCGACATCAACTGCGGGCCCACCATCACCTCCTTTGAGATCCACCCTGCTGTCGGCGTCAAAGTGCAAAAGATCACCGCTCTTGAGAATGACATCGCCCTCAATCTGCAAGCCAAATCGATCCGGATCATCGCTCCCATTCCTGGTAAAGCGGCTGTCGGCATCGAGATCCCCTCTCCGTATCCGCAAGAAGTCAGCTTTAAAGAGATGCTGCTGACCTATCAGCAAAATCCGCGAAAATTCCATGTCCCGATCATCTTAGGAAAATCGGTGACTGGAGATAACGTCATGAGCGATCTAGCCAAAATGCCCCACTGTTTGATTGCAGGGGCGACAGGCTCAGGAAAATCGGTCTGCATCAATACAATCATCATGTCGATCTTGATGAACGCTCGTCCTGATGAGATCAAACTGATCATGATCGATCCGAAAAAAGTCGAGCTCACGCCTTATACCCAGCTACCGCATCTCATTGCTCCTGTCATCACTGAAGCCCACGGAGCCTACGCGGCGTTGAACTGGATGGTCAAAGAGATGCAGATCCGGTACGACATCTTAAAACAGCTAGGGTTAAGAAATATTTCAGCCTTCAACTCACGGACAATCAATAAAGAACTCGAATCGTCTCTCAATATCCCAATTCCTGAAAAAATGGCCTCCATTGTCGGGATTATTGACGAGTTCGCCGACTTGATGATGGCGTCGAGCTCCGACTTAGAGACTCCGATTGCACGGATTGCTCAGATGGCCCGTGCCGTTGGCATCCATTTGATCTTGGCAACGCAGCGCCCTTCGCGCGAAGTGATCACCGGACTGATAAAAGCCAACTTCCCGACCCGAATTGCCTTCAAAGTCGCCAGCCGCGTTAACTCGCAGATCATTTTAGATGAAAACGGCGCTGAGAGTCTCCTGGGGAACGGCGACATGCTATTCCTGCCTCCTGGGACCTCCCACCTCATGCGGGCGCAAGGAGCTTACGTCAGCGATGAAGACATCAACCGCGTTGTGCAGTTCATCTGCGATCAAGCCCCTCCCAACTATTTAATCTCCTCCTTCGATACGATGACACCCGAAATTGGAGATGATGAGGAAGAAAGTCCTCGTGACACTCTCTATGACGAAGCTAAAGCCATCGTCCTTGAGACCCAAATCGCTTCGACCACGTACTTGCAAAGAAAACTCAAGATCGGTTATGCAAGGGCTGCGGGTTTAATGGATGAATTAGAAACCAGAGGCGTGATCTCTTCCCAAGAAGGAAGCAAACCCCGCCGGGTTTTGATCGACAATCCAAATCAAGGATCTGACATTGGTGAATAATAGACCTCTTTCGAAATTTAGGGTTCATCGATTTTTCGGATTATTTTGGCCGATTTTCAATTTTTTTTACAGGGGTCATATACGAGAGCTGATATGACCCCTGTAAAAAAAATTGAAAATCGGCTCAAAAGAACCGAAAAATCGACAGAACCTAAATTTCGAAAGAGGTCTATTGAAGAAGAGGCGATCCAGCGCTGGATGGTCGAACACCGTCAAACATTGGCCCTTGCTGAATCGTGCACAGGAGGCTTTATGGCTGCGCAGTTGACGGCAATACAGGGAGCTTCTGAGTACTTTTTAGGTTCGATTGTGGCCTATTCCAATCGCCTCAAAGAAGGTCTTTTAGGAGTGTCTGCTGACACCCTAAAAAAACACGGGGCAGTCAGCAAAGAAGTTGTCCACGAGATGTGGATAGGTCTTCTCAAAGAGACAGAAGCAGATTACGGAATTGCTGTTTCGGGAATCGCCGGACCGAGTGGAGGGACGCCAGAGAAACCGGTCGGGACGATTTTTTATGCCCTTGGGAAGAAGGGTGAAAAACCTGCGATCAATAGCTTGCATGTAAAGGGAAATCGTCAAACGATCATTCTACGGACAACGAAAAAACTACTTAGCTTTTTACTTAATTTTCTAGACTCTCGTCCATAACCTCGGTTATGTACGGAGTGAATGATCAAGATTGCCACGATCATCAATTTTTGCACGACCGATTATCGGTTTCTGCGGTTCTGCATTGCTGAGGCCAAGAAATTTTCCCAGCAGATTGTGATACCGGTCTGTTCCCATTTTTTCAATGGAGAATCTGAGAACCCTGCGCTATTAAATCTGTCATATCAAGAACATCCTGACGTTCAATTTGTGGAATTTGCTTATGGAGAAGAGCCTTATGGGATCTGCTGCTGTTTGACGTCATCTGACGAAGATTGGGCTCATTATTGGCATAGTACAGCAAGATATGTGGGATTTCACTTCGTGCAAAAGTGCGATTATGTGCTTTTTTTAGATGTCGATGAGATTGTCGATGGGGCCCGTTTTATCCAGTGGCTAAGAGAGTTCAATGTCGCAGATTTCAATGCGCTCAGATTTGAGAGCTATTTTTACTTTCGCCATCCATCCTATCGTGCAAAAGAACAATTTCCGCTCAATGCTCTTTTAGTCAAAAAACAAGCGATTGATTCACCCGAGATGATATTGGATGTTTTGGAAAGAAAAGGGCTCTACGGTCAGATTCCAGGCCCTAAATGCTCCCATTTGAGGGGCCTGGATCAAAAACCTTTAGTTCACCACTACAGCTGGGTCCGCACTCCAGATGAGCTCAAAAAAAAAGTATGCACTTGGGGTCATCGGTGTGACAAAGAGTGGCTGGGATTGATTGAGAAAGAACTCTCAATGCCCTTCTCTGGCATCGACCAGATCCATCGGTTTGAGTATGAAAAAGTTGAGCCATTGCATGATGTTTTTCATGAGAAAAAGCATCCTCATGTCGAGAGGGTGACTCAAAAGTCTTTATTTGAGAATTCTGTTCGACTGATGCTCTAGTACCGAGTAGGCTTTATTCTTTACCGAATTATCGGTATACTACTTTTATGCAATACGCTCTTCTGGATAGCGGGAATCAAAATAAGCTTGAGCAATTTGGCGATTACGTCTTAGTGCGTCCCTGCGCTCAGGCTGTTTGGAAACCGTCGCTTGATCAAAAGACCTGGAGGGAGGCCGATGCTCTTTTTACGAGAGAGCCGTCGAATCGCTGGGTAGCCTCTCCACCGCTGCCAAATGCGTGGACAGTTAAGTGCGAAGAGGTGCTTTTCAAAGCGATGCCCACCGACTTCGGGCATATTGGGATTTTTCCTGAACATGCGCTTTTATGGAAGTGGATGAAACAGAAGATGAAAAAAAAATGCTCACTTTTAAATCTCTTTGCTTATACCGGCGGTGCGACGCTCGCAGCTGCAAAAGCCGGTGCAGAGGTCTGCCACGTCGATGCTTCTAAAACGACCGTGGCCTGGGCAAGAGAAAATGCGGCCTTGAATCAACTTGAAAAGGCTCCGATTCGGTGGATCGTCGATGATGCCGTTAAATTTCTAGGTCGAGAAGTCCGCAGGGGAGTCCGTTATGATGGAATTATCTTAGATCCTCCGACGTTTGGAAGAGGAAACCAAGGGGAAGTGTTTAAAATTGAAAAAGATCTTCCAGTGATTTTGGATTTGTGTTTTCAGCTGCTGACCCCCGATCCTCAATTTGTGATTTTATCTTCCCATACCCCTGGATATACACCGTTGGTACTTCACCATTTGCTTCTGCAAGCAAAGGGAGAGAGAAAAGGAATGATCGAAATGGGAGAGATGGTTATTTCCGGGCCACTAGATCTAACCTCTGGAACGTATGCGAGATGGTATGTTTAAGGAAATTACCAGCCCTCAAAATCCCAAAATCAAACAGCTGGTTCGTCTCAAAGACCGAAAAGCAAGAGACGAAACGGGGCTTTTTCTGATCGAGGGATATCGTGAAATTAAACGGGCTGTCGAAGGAGGTGTTCATTTCGAATCGCTCTTCATCTGCGAAAAACTCTTTTTGGGCTCTAATGAGCCGCTGCTCATCGAGCAGGTTGGAGTTGAGACGCTCATTCTTCCAGCGCATCTCTTTGAAAAGATCTCTTACCGCGATCGTCCGGATGGACTCATTGGTATCGCGCATCAGATGCAAAAAACACTCAAAGATCTCCGTCCGAAAAATCGCGTGCCGCTCTATGTCATTGCTGAATCGATTGAAAAACCGGGGAACTTGGGCACGATTTTGCGCTCTTCGGATGCTGTAGGAGCAGACGGGGTGATTGTGTGCGATCGGTGCACCGATATTTATAATCCGAATGTCGTTAGAGCCAGCGTCGGGACGCTGTTTACGCTTCCGGTGATCGAAGCGAGGGGATCGGATGCTTATACCTGGCTCAAAGGTCACAATATCCAAGTCGTTGCGGCAACACCATCGGCAACCCTAGAATTTACCGATGCCGATTTAAGCGGCCCTGTGGCTGTTGTTGTGGGAACAGAACAATTAGGGCTGACGGATCTATGGATGCAAGCGGCAGATATACGTGTTAAAATTCCCATGAAAGGGATTGCCGATTCTTTGAATGTTGCGATGGCAACTACACTTCTTCTTTATGAATCACTTAGACAACGCAAGTATCATTTATAGCGATAACCATCTCCTGGTTGTTGACAAGCCTGCAGAAATAGCCACGCAGCCGGATCTGACGGAGCTCGCGAAAGCCTGGGTTAAAAAAAAGTATCATAAACCCGGCAATGTCTTTCTCCATGCCGTCCACCGTTTAGATAAATCGGTGAGCGGTCTTGTCCTTTTTGCACGGACAACTAAAGCGCTATCTCGCCTCCAACAGATGATGCGCGATCGGAAGATTGTCAAAATCTACCACGCCCTCGTTGAAGGAGAGCTTCCGGCAGAGCAGGGAAGGCTTGTGCATCATCTGATCCATGGGAGTTTTCAAGCGGAAGTCTCCAAAGAAGGAAAAGAATCGATCTTGGAGTTTCGGGTGCTTAAACGAGAAAAAGGGGTGACGCTCATAGAAATCGACCTTATCACGGGAAGATACCACCAAATCCGCGTTCAACTCTCAGCGATTGGGTGTCCTGTTATTGGTGATGCAAAATATGGGAGCAAGAGACCTTGGAAGAAAGGGATTGCGCTGCACCATTCTGAAATTCAATTCGAGCACCCAGTAACAAAGGAGTTACTGGGGTTCAAAAGAAAGCCTAACTTCTAGTCGTGTAGCCGAAGTACTGCCCATGGGGGATTGGTGCGTGTGCAGGGTAGCCATAGCTATATTTAGGGCTAGGCGGAGTAGTGGGTGGTGGGGGTGGAGGGGGGGCTACATGCCGTGCAGGTTGCTGAGGAGTAGCAGGCTGTTGCTGATAGACAGCGGGTTGTTGGTAATATCCGGGCTGTTGTTGGGTCCAAACAGGCTGTCCTGCTGGATTCGGTTGACCCGGGAAGTAGTGCTGAAAGTTGATAGGTCGATAATGTTTATTATCCCACGCTTCTTTAGCGTGGACGACAAGCTCTCGCACTGCATGGTCATTACTGATCAGCTGGTTCGATTTTTGCTCTTCGAGCCTTTTGAGCGTCGTAGCAAGCTCTTTTTCGGCATCTTTAATTTTACTGTTGTACTTTTTGATGATCGGCGAAGCTTCTTTTTCGTAAGTGGCGTCGCACGCTTCTTTGACGGCATCAAACACCTTTTCAGCGTCTTGACGCTGTTGTAGGGTCGATTCGAGTTTGGAGGTAACTTTGGTTCTTTCTTTTTCTGCAACCGCGATGCCGTGATCTCGACGTTTGGCAATTGGTTGAAGGAGTTCGTGTTTAGTTGTGGTATACGCTGCAATCTGCTCACGCGTTGTTGTTCTGACATTGGACATAAGGCGATCGTAAGAGCTGGCAATATCCTTGAGCCATGAGAGTAAGCGTTTGCAATCTTCAATCACCGGCAACATATATTCTGGAATATGTTCTAATCCATAGGTCATTTGTCCAACAGAGATAGGATTGTAATCGTAATCACGGAATTGATTTACCCGTTTAGCAGGATTTAATTCTCCAATAAGGTCGCTGCAGAAACTATTAAAGTATTTTTTATATGCGTATTCGACTAGGAGAGGGTGGAATAGCCCTGTTTTTGAAGGGCCTTGTCCGAGTTTGAGGTTGTTCCGATAGATATGAGGGAAGCCCTGGTTATAAGCATAATCTCTTGCATGACCGATTTTCATCACAGGGTCGTCGCCCCATTTGTTAATCTGCTGATTCGCTTTATCAATCTGTTCATTGGCTTCATTAATGGCACCATTTTTCATCGCGACAAAGATAATAGCCGCGACTGCAGCCACCAACCCTGCAATAAGGAGCGTGGGAGCAAACCAGGCGCCTGCCAGGCTCTTTACAACTTTGGCGATAGGGACTGCTTCATCCATGGCTGTAAGAACGCCTCCTACAACGGCCGTAGCCATAGCGGTTAAGGCAGCAGTGACCCCGTACCAGCTTTTATCTGCCGCTTTTTTTCCGAGGCCGTTCCATTCTTCTTTGACACCGCCCCATTGTTGTTGTTGGTAGGTTCGAAAGACTTTGGCGGGACAGGTGATGACGACATCATCTAACTGATATTTTTCGTAAATGCTTTTTGTTGGAGAACTCAGCAGAGTAATGCGTTGAGAAAGAGGTCGTTGAAAATTGTTCTCCATCTGAATCGGATCATGTCTAAGAGAAATCTCGACCATGCTTTTGTATTTATCTTGGTCGAAAAGTTCAGCGCGTTCGGTGAAAGTTTCAGTGGCAGATGTGACGTCCATAAGATGCCTCCTTTAAAGCATTGCAAAAAACTTTAAACGAAGCAGTTCATTAATTTCTAGAAATTCGTGAACCTATTTCAATAAAGTTCTCTGCGATTTGAATGGCATTCAAAGCAGCGCCTTTGAGGAGTTGGTCGCCGGCGGCCCAAAGATCTAATGTATTAGAATTGGAAAGATCTTGCCGTATCCTGCCGACAAAAATATGATCGTGTCCTGTGGCATCAAGAGGCATGGGGAATCGATTTTGATCCCACTCTTCCAGCACGGTAACGCCGGGAGATTTTTGTAGAATGATTTTAGCTTCTTGAGCGGTGATCGGATTTTCAAACTCGACATTCAGCGATTCGCAGTGGGCTCTTAAAACAGGAACGCGTACACACGTGACGGCAATCCGAAGATTTGGCTCTTCTAAAATCTTACGCGCCTCTTCGATGACTTTGATCTCTTCTTCATTGTAGCCGGAAGCCGTCATCGGAGCATTGTGGGGAAAGAGATTAAATGCATAAGGAAACGGCATGACTGTTCTTGTATATGGACGATTTTCTAAGAAAGCACGACTCTCTTCTTGCAGCTCCGTCATCGCTTTTTGACCCGCCCCGCTCGCGGCTTGGTACGTTGCCATGACTACGCGGCGGATCTTAAATTGCCGGTGCAAGGGGGCAAGCGCCATCAACATAACAGTGGCAGTACAATTGGGGGAAGAAATGATGCCTGAGTGGTTTTCTAGAGCATGAGAGTTGATCTCGGGAATGACCAAAGGAACTTTTGGGTCCATTCGGTAAGCGGAACTATTATCGACGACGAGACAGCCGGCTTTAACGGCTAAAGGAGCGTAGGCTAAAGAAATCTTTTTCCCTGCGCTGAAAAGCGCGATATCAATTCCTTGAAAACAGGTTTCAGAGAGCTTTTCAACGGGAATCTTTTTTTTCTTAAACAGAACCGTTTTGCCGACCGATTGAGGAGAGGCAAAGCACCGAATCGCTTTAACGGGGAACCCTCTTTGCTCAAGGAGTTTGAGCATTTCTTGTCCAACGGCTCCCGTCGCACCGATGATGGCAATATTATACCGCGACCGCTCCAAAAATGTGAATCTGCCGGCGTCGGACAGCCAATGAATTTGAGACCCGCCTGCATCGCTCAACTTATTCAAGTTGAGCTGCTTCGGCGTCGGCTTTGCCTGGCTCAAATTCAAGGCGTCTCCTTGGCATTTTTCACATTTTTGGAGCGGTCGCGGTATAAAACTTGTCATGGTCTATTAAATTATACTCCTTTATTATTAGTAGCTATACTAATTATGGAAAAAAAGATTTTACAATCAGTGGACGATGGCGTGCGCGCCATTGAGTTTTTAAAGAAACCCGAGAGTCTCGTTTTTATCCAAAACGCAGCGCGGGTGATCTCGGAATGTTTCAAGAATGGAAACAAGCTTCTCATCGCCGGCAATGGCGGAAGCCTTTGCGATGCGATGCACTTTGCGGAGGAGCTGACGGGAATTTTCCGTTATAAGCGAAAAGCCCTTCCGGCTATTGCCCTGTCTGATCCTGGCCACCTTTCTTGCATGGCCAACGATATCGGCTATCATGATGTTTTTTCTAGGGGTGTTGAGGCATTGGGAAGAGCAGGTGATGTCTTTGTTGCTCTAACGACAAGTGGAAATTCTCAAAATATTGTGCTTGCCGTTGAAATGGCCAAAGCAATGGGCCTCAAGACCATTTCTTTTCTTGGCAAGACCGGAGGGAAGTTGAAGGGTGTGTCGGATCTCGAATGGATCATTCAAGGTTTTTCGTATTCCGACCGAATCCAAGAGGCCCACATGACCGCCATACATATCATCATTGAAATGATCGAACACGAGCTTTTTTATGCTTAAGAATTATGTTGTTGATATCATGGAAGGACGCCGTCCGGGAAAATCCCTGCTCAGAGCTTTGAGCTATTTGTATCGAACTGGGGTTGCCTTGCGCAATAGCGCCTATGATCTCGGGATCTTTAAAACGCATGATGCTGGACTTCCCGTGGTGAGTGTGGGAAATATCATTGCTGGAGGGACAGGAAAAACTCCCTTCGTCAAATTTTTAGCAGAAGCGCTCTCTAAAAAATATCGAATTGCCATTGTTTCACGAGGATACTGCTCTCAAGTAGAAAGGACAGGAGAGGTTGTTCAAGTGACTCCGGATATGGACGCGGCCTTCTGCGGCGACGAGCCGTGCTGGCTGGCCCGTGCGCTTCCTCAGGTACAAGTTTGGGTCGGAAAATCTCGTTTAATGGCAGCTCAGCGGGCAAAAGAAAAAGGCGCAGAGTTGATCCTCATGGATGATGGTATGCAACATCGCAAGCTCAAGCGGGATATTGAGATTCTTTTGGTTGATGGTGAAGACCCAGTAGGAAAAGGATTTTTTCTCCCGAGGGGACTTTTGAGAGATTCTCCGGCTCGATTAAAAGGGGCGGATTGTATCGTCGTGATTAAACCCGCTGTTGAAACGATCGAGCAACAGCTGCGTCAATTTACAGAGGCGCCGATTGTTTTTGCAGAGCGCATCTCCACTCTTGATCTCCATGGGAAAAAGGCAGCTGTTTTTTGCGCGATTGGAAAACCGCAGAAATTTTTAAAAGCGGTTCAAGAGGCAGGAGGTGACGTTGTCGCTTCCTTTTTTAAACCCGACCATGATTCTTTTTATCCTGAAGAACTGCAAACATTCGCTGAAGAATCTCTTGCAGATGTTCTTGTCTGCACAGAGAAAGATCAGGTCAAGCTGCCCGCCGAATTCAAATGCCGCCTCCCGATCGTTGTTTTGACCAGCCATTTGAAAATTGTTGGCAGTGAAACCGACTGGCAAGGGTTATTAGTTAAAATTCAATCAAGAGTTAAATCATGACAGAAGAATACCAAGTTACGCTTCCTAAACTCGGAGAGAGCATTGTCAGCGCCACCATTGTGCAATGGTTTAAAAAAGAAGGCGACCCCATCAATCTTGATGAGCCATTGTTGGAAGTTTCAACGGACAAAGTCAACAGCGAAATTCCTTCACCTGTCTCAGGCGTGCTCCAGAAGATTTTAGCGGGTCCCGATCAAGAGCTCCAAGTGGGAGAAGCTTTGGCTGTGATACAAATGGTCCAAGGCCCCTCTAGAGTGACGGTCGAAATTAAACGGGAAGCGGCCTCTACCGGCTCCGAAATGCAAGGATTTTTTTCTCCAGCGCTTCTTAGACTTGCTCGAGAAAACAACATTAGCCTCGATGAACTTGAAAAAATCCCCACCACCGGTGCCGGTGGACGTCTCAGTAAACGGGATCTCGAACTCTATATTGAAAACTGCAAAACTTCCAAAAATAAACCGTGTCCGATGGTCATTAAAAGCCAACCGACAGGCGTTGAAAGAGTCAAAATGTCGGGCTTGAGAAAAGCGATTGCCGATAACATGGTCCGATCGTTCTATGAAGCGCCCCATGCGACACTCATCACCGAAGTCGATGTCACCGCAATCATGCAATTGATTCAGAAAGAAAAAGAGGCTTTTTTGGCCAAACATGGAACAAAACTGACAATCACGAGCTTTGCTGCCCGCGCCACTGCCAAGGCCCTCAAAGATTATCCTTTTCTCAACTCTTCCTTAGAAGACGACACGATCGTTGTGAAAAAATTTGTCAATATCGGCATCGCGGTCAGCGTTGATCAAGGAATCATGGTCCCTGTAGTGAAAAATTGCGAGACGCTTTCTCTTGCAGAAATTGCCAAAGCCGTCGGGGATGTTTCAGCAAAAGCTCGCTCGAATCAACTGAGCCCTTCCGATGTGCAAGACGGCTCGATCACTCTCACTAACTTCGGAATCTCTGGCGTGATGATGGGCGTTCCGATCATCCGGTATCCCGAGGTTGCGATATTAGGCCTTGGAGCGATCCAAAGAAAAGTCGTCGCTCTTGAAGACGATACGATGGCAATCCGTTCAGTGATGCATGTATCGCTCACCTTCGATCACCGAGTGATCGACGGCATGTACGGCTGCGGATTCTTAAACTCTCTCAAAGAACATTTGGAGCAAGATGCAACTCTTTAAATTAATAACATGAAGAAACTCATTCAAGGGATTGTCGATTTTAGAAAAAGCCTCACACAAGAGAGCCGAGCTCTCTTTGCCAAGCTTGCTTTAGGGCAAAAGCCTGATACATTATTTATTGCGTGTTCTGATAGCCGGGTGGTTCCAAATCTCTTTGCATCAACAAATCCGGGAGATCTCTTTGTTCTCCGAAATATTGGAAATCTCGTTCCGCCCTTTTCGTGTTCCTGTCAAGATGACAGCGCTGCAGCGGTGATCGAATTTTCCACCTCTTCCTTGAACGTTTCCGATATTGTTATCTGCGGACATTCTGAATGCGCGGCCATGCATGCGCTCGCAAGCGGCATAGACATGCCTCTGTGTCCGCATCTTGAATCATGGCTCAAATACGGCAAAGAAGCGCTTAAGAAAGTCAAAGAAGGGTTGATTATCGATTCGTCACTTTCTCTGCATAACCAAATTTCCCAAACTAATGTCCTCCAGCAAATGGAGCACATCAAAAGCTATCCTTTTATTCAGGAACAACTCGAGAAAAAACAGCTTCGTGTCCATGGATGGTGGTTTGATATTGCTCAGGCCGATGTCTATTGCTACGAGCAAAACATCAATCAATTCGTTCTTATCGATGAAAAAGAAGCTCAGCAAATTTTGAATAGATTGGGTTAAATAGGAGGGTGTCATGTTATTTTTAGCTGCTGCAATCGGTTTTATCGTTTGTCATGGAGGGCCTGCGGACCATTTTGCCACCTTTGCAGATCATCTATCTCAGGATGGCGAAGAGATTGAAATTTATGCTTCCGGGCCGGCTCTAAAAAAAATGCAAGAACGCGGCATTGCAGTCCAAGTTCCTTTTTCCGTTGATCAACTCTCTCCGGAGGAAGAAGATACCTTAGCTGATCAAATTGCAGAGAAATGTTCCACAGCAAAAGTAGTGGTGATCGATGTTGGACATCCTTTTGATATTAAAGTTCAAAAAGCACTTGCCCTCCGAGCACCCAAGGTTCTACGGATAGCCTATTATGATAATCCAGAACCTTATGTGCCCGGGGGATATTCAAGTGTAGCAGCCGATGTCATGCAATCCGCTCAAAAGATTCTATTTGCCAATTCTAATCTTACCCAATCGTCTATTTTCCATTCTCCCGGTAAAGAAATTGATTTGAGAAATCAAAAAAGGGTTGGCGTGGGATATTATCCGATTCATCAAGCGGAAAAAATTGCCCAAAGACGCATTGAAGAAAAGCCAGCATTGCGCCAGACGCTACTGCAAAAAAATGGGCTGATCGATAAAGGACAAAAAATCTTAGTTTATTTTGGCGGAAATAATGAGGAATATTTTTTAAAAGCGCTTCCCGCTTTTCTTTCATTACTAGAACAAGGAATGGAGCAATCCGATTTCACAAACTTAGTGATCGTCTTTCAGCAACATCCAGGAGCTAAAGCCAAGAACATCGATAGACATCTAGTGGAAGAATGGACCAGCAAGCATCTGACTCCAAAGATAATCGTCTCGGATTGTAATTCGGATGATGCTCAAACAGTCGCTGATGGTGCGCTATACTATCAAACCAGCATGGGACCTCAACTTGTGTTAGCTGGCATTCCTACTTTCCAAATCGGTCATGAGACCTATGAAGATATTTTAGTGCGAAATAAGCTTATTCCTTCTGTGACTAACGTGGATCAGCTGATCGATAGTATTGATCGCTTAAATCAGACGAAAAAAGAAGTGCCACGAGGAATCATCCTTGAAGGATTGGGAATTAAGGAGGATTGGTTGCAGACTTTAAAATCGGCCCTTTAGCCTTCTGCTGACGTGTATCCTGCAGCTCCATCAAACGTATAGAGATTTTCTGTCTTGAAGACATCGTAACCGGCTTTGATGATATGATTCAACAGTGCGACGATCTCGTGCGGCTTAACCGTCTCTTTCCCCACAAACCTGCAGCGCCATTGCTCAATACAAAATGTCTCAGGATGGCCCTCGGGCCAAATCCGGACGCCGCGATTCGTGATCATTTTGAGTTTAAACGGCTCAAACTTAATTCCGGTGATCTTTTTCTCTATTTCAGAGGCTTTGTCTTTTGAATAGATGAAAATATCAACCCCAACGAGCCTCCGGTCGACCTTCGTTTGATGTTCTTGGACGATGGGAACAATTTTTGACGTCGATTTATAGATCGGACACTTCAGGTGGCTCGGTTTTTTGCCGAGATTTTTGGCCACGGCCCCGGCAAATTCCTGTGTGCCGACGCACTGTTTGCTATTTTTTTCTTTGTAGACGTCGTAGGTGTGGATCCCAGCTTCGATCGTATAGAGCCAAGCTTCATGGATCTGTGCCGCTAGCTTTGCCTCGCCTAAATAGGCGAGCATCATCACGCTGGCAAGTAAGAGACCCGATGGGTTGGCGACATTTTGGCCTGCTCTGCGAGGGGCCGATCCATGGATTGCTTCAAACATTGCACCTAAATTGCCGATATTGGCAGAAGGAGCAAGGCCGACAGATCCTGAAATTTCTGCAGCGACGTCTGATAAAATATCGCCATAGAGATTTGGTAGGATGATCACTTCAAAGTTTTCGGGTTTGTCAGCTAATTTGGCAGCTCCGATATCGACAATCCAGTGTTCATTTTCAATCTCCGGATATTCTTTGGCGATTTCTTCGAAAATCTTATGGAAAAGGCCGTCGGAGAACTTCATGATGTTGTCTTTTGTAAAGCAGGTGACTTTTTTTCTGCCGTGCTGCCTTGCATATTCAAAACCGTACCGGATGATTTTTTCAGAACCTTGTCTAGTGATCATCTTATGGGAGACCATCACATCTGGCGTTTGCCGGTATTCGATTCCAGCGTAGAGGTCTTCTTCATTTTCACGGACAATGACCAGGTCCATTTTTGGATTTTTCGTTTGGATGTAAGGGGAATAAGAGACGCATGGACGGATGTTGGCATAAAGTCCGAGCGTGGTCCGAACGGTGACATTTAAACTTTTAAATCCGCCACCTTGAGGAGTTGTGATCGGAGCTTTTAAGAAAGCCTCTGTCTGTTTGATTGTCTCCCACGTTTTAGGTTCAATGCCTGTGATTATTCCGCGTTGATAAACTTTTTCACCGATTTCGATTTCATGGATTTTGAGCTGGGCTCCGGCTTCTTTGAGCACGTGGAGCGTTGCTTTCATGATCTCCGGACCAATCCCATCCCCTCGCGCAACCGTGATTTCGTGCATATATATCCTTTCTCGTCACATTATCTGCTTCAAGCAAAAAAGCCAATATCCTATCATCTTACGGTTGAGGGAACATCAAGTGTTAAGAGAAATATTTACCGATCAGCGGAAACATCTCGAATACTTCTTCGATCATTTGGACGAAAAGCAAGCCGAAGCTGTTTTTAATCTTTGTGCCGGTATTAAAGGCTTTTTAGTTCTCTCAGGTGTTGGAAAAAGCGGACTTGTTGCAGAAAAAATTGCGATGACGCTGGTCTCCACCGGGACCAAAGCTCTTTATTTACCCTCTCTCAATTTTTTACATGGCGATATCGGAATTATTTCTTCGGATGATTGTGTTCTTCTTCTCAGCAAGAGCGGGGAAACAGAAGAGCTTTTAAGCCTCGTCCCTTTTATCCGCAAAAAAGGCGCAAAGTTGATCGCACTTGTCTCCAATATGAGCAGCCGTCTTGCTCAAATGGCCGATGTAGCTCTTTCACTCCCTGTTGAAAAGGAGCTTTGTCCTTTTGATCTGGCCCCAACGATCTCCACCGAAGTCCAATTATTATTTGGCGATGTGCTTTCCATGGCGCTCATGAAACACAAAGGGTTTACCCTTGCTTCATATGGGGAAAATCATCCCTCTGGAACAATTGGAAAAAAAACCACAATCAAAGTCGGCCAGATCATGATCCATGGTCAGGCGCTACCGATCTGTCAGCCTGCTCAAAAACTTTTAGACGTCTTGCCAGAGTTTTCATCCAAACGGCTCGGCTGCTTGCTTGTGGTGGACCCGCAAGGCAAGTTTCAAGGGATTTATACTGACGGAGATCTTCGCCGATCTTTGCAGGCCTTTGGATCAGATGTTATGCACAAAGCAATAGAAGAGCTCATGACTCGTAGACCCATTTCAACCCAAGTCGATGTTTTGGCCTGGGATGCGCTTAAACTCATGCAAAAAGACCCCAAACGGTGGATCATGGTCCTTCCCGTGCTTGAAAAAGAAAAAGTGGTTGGACTCATCCGCATGCACGACATCATTCACACAGGGATTGCCTAATGACCTATCTTCTATTAGTGATTATCTTTGCTTTGGGTTATGCCGCGATCATTTTTGAACATATTCTGAAAATCAATAAATCGGCTGTCGCCATCTTCATGGCTGTCGCCTGCTGGGGTGTATTTTTTTTAGGCAGTTCCCATTCCTTTTCAGATAATATAGCGCATTTAAATGGCAACCTCTCCGGCGTGGCTCAAATTATCTTTTTTCTTTTAGGTGCGATGACCATTGTGGAACTCATCGATTCCCACCATGGATTTAAAGTCGTCACGGATGCAATCCGCACGACCTCTAAAAGAAAAATGCTTTGGTTGATTGCAGGTTCGACATTCTTTCTCTCCTCTATTTTGGATAACTTGACGACGACCATTTTGATGGTCTCCCTTTTAAGAAAATTGATCCCGGATGTCAAAGACCGGCTTCTTTTGTGTTGTATCGTTGTTGTTTCGGCCAATGCCGGAGGAGCTTGGACGCCGATCGGGGATGTTACCACCACGATGTTATGGATTGACGGACAACTGACTTCACTCGCTGTTATGAAAGCGTTATTTACTCCCAGTCTCCTTTCTGTCTTAGTGCCACTTGCTTATTTCTCCTTCCGAATGAAAGGCAAGATTGCGCCAGCTCCTCTTGAGAAAAAAGATGTCGAAGAACCCGGTGCGCGTCTTGTGTTCATCTTGGGCGTTTTAGGCCTTGTCTGTGTTCCTGTTTTCAAAGCGCTAACAGGGCTTCCTCCTTTTATGGGGATTTTGATCAGCCTTTCGATTTTATGGTTCGTGACCGATGTGATACATCGAGCATATGAACAGCGTAGACATCTGCGCATTCCTCATATTTTAACCAAAATCGATATCTCCGGAGTCTTATTCTTCCTAGGAATACTACTCTGCGTCGGTTCTTTGGAAGCGGCGGGTTTGCTTAGAGATTTGGCGATGTGGCTCAACAATCAAGTGCAAAGCCAAGCAACACTCGCAACCTATATCGGTCTTTTTTCCGCCGTTGTCGATAACGTCCCTTTAGTTGCCGCAACGATGGGCATGTATCCCTTGGAGGCATTTCCTCCGGATCACCCGCTTTGGCATATGATTGCCTATGCTGCTGGAACGGGCGGTAGCATCTTGATCATCGGCTCTTCTTCAGGGGTTGCTTTGATGGGAATGGAGAAGATCGACTTCATGACCTACATGAAAAAGGTCTCTTTGCCAGTGCTTGCCGGCTTTCTGATCGGCATGGCCGCTTACGTCTGGTTT